>JAFAJU010000216.1 GCA_019236035.1 Verrucomicrobiota bacterium
ACCGGGGGCAGGCGCAAGGTTGATCCTGAAAGCGACATCTGGCGATCTGTGTTGGAAGCCACCGGGCAGCCGGCTCAAATGTTCTAGCTAGCCTGCATCGCTCACAAATCTTCAGAGATTTGTGAGGGACGCAGGCTCCGGTAACAAATCCGGCCGGGGCGCGCACAGGCTCTCATGGAGACCGGGCAATCATCCCGGCCAACTTCTTTCAGTGTGAGGTTGCACCACGCGTGAGCCACGCCAGGAATCGAATCGCCCTTCTCGTCAGGAGCAGCGGCTTCCTGGGTAAACAACTCTTTGTAACGAAGATATCTACACGGCTCGAAAGACATAATTCAGCTGACGATTCTGGTGAGAGCCCGGCGGATCAGCGCCTGAGCAATAGGAACCTTGTAACCGTTATGTGCCAGGGGCGTAGCCTGGGACGCGAGGCTCTGCGAGATGGATCCAATGGCTGCGCTCGATAACTCTCCGCGTTCGATCAACGGAGATTCCACTCGGTACGGTATCGGTGCAACGGCCCCTAAGAATACCGATACCTCAAACCATCGGTCCCCGGTCTTTCGTCCGGCGGCTGCACAACTCACTAACGCCCAATCAAAGTCACTCTTCTCACTGACCTGCAAATAGGTGCTACGATTTTTTGGCGTTGGGATTTCGACATGAACGATGAGATCTCCCGGCTGCAGCGAATTGTGCGCCAACGGATTACCCCAAGCGTCGGAATAAAGTTCCGGAACGGTGAGCTGCACCTCTTTGTCACCGCGTCGCAAGCTAACCTTCGCATCGAGCGCCGCCAAAATCACGGCCAGGTTTGAAACGACCGGGCTGACACACGGGTTGCCGGAGAATAGGCTGTGGTACTTGTTCTCCCCTTCTCTGGCGTAACAAGTGGCGCCGCCTCGTTTCAGGCAATGCAGGTCGCGGTGCCGGTAGTACCAGCAGCGGGAATGCTGCGCTAGATTCCCCCCAAGGGTTGCGACGTTGCGAATCTGGGGCGAACCCACTTCCGACGCCGCTTCAGCCAGTCCCGGCAGGGTCGCACGGATCGGCTCGCTTTTTGCGATCTCGGCGATGGTCACGTTCGCGCCAAGTTTCCAAGTGCTCGAGGAAGTGTCGATCCGGCCGAGATCGGGAATCAGCTTTAAATCAATCACCCGCTTCGGACTGACAATATACTCTTTCATTTCGCCGAGCAGATCGATGCCCCCGGCTAGGTACCGGCTCCCCGGAGTCGACAACTGAATGGCACCGTCGACCGAGCGGGCTCTGGCATACTCGAAGTTCTTCATGGCAATCCTAACGAATTTGGGGTGGTTGTTCGAGCAACCCGAGAACGTGAGAGGGGGTGATTGGTAAACGGGTGACTCGTTTCCCAGCCGCATTAGAAACGGCGTTGGCGATCGCGGCAGCGGTCGGAATGGTCACTGGCTCACCGATTCCAATGACGCCGCGCTCAGGCATATCCTGAAGAATAACATCAATCTCCGGTACATCAGCGGCGCCTGGCAACTTGTAGGTTTCGAAGTTTGGATTCAGGACGACCCCTGTCTGGCTGTCCAGAATTCGTTCCTCGTACAACGCGAAGCCAATACCCATGATGATCCCGCCGTTGATCTGGCTTACGCTAGCGAGCCGATTGACGACCAGACCACAGTCTTGGACACAGACAATCCTCTTCACTCTGACAAGACCAGTTTCCGTATCCACTTCCACCTCGGCCATTTGCACACCACCCACGCCGCGGCCAGAGAGCCCTTCTTTCCAGCGGCCGCGAGCCACTATCGGCTTTATCCGCAGGTGTGCGGCCGCGGCGCGCCAATTCGATCCGCGCGGATCCGAGATACCCGAAGCCGACGCCAGCTCTCCCAGGGCGGTCTGACAGGCATCGAACACCGCCGGTGCGACCGAGGCGGCCGTAGTGCTGCCTCCGCTCCCACCGGATGGCGGAAGCGTCGTGTCACCGATCTTCACCGAGACGTCAGCGGGCTCAAGGCCAAACAGTTCCGCGGCCACGATGGTCATCAAAGTCTTTGTCCCCGTTCCGAGGTCTTGTGTCCCACAACGGACCTCCACACTGCCATCGGGATTGATCTTCACCTCGGCTTCGGAACCTTGTCCCCCGCCGCCCCAGGTAGCGCCGGCACAGCCTACCCCAGTTTTCAGAGGACCCTGAGAAGAACCAGGAGAATGATATTTGGCGTTCCAACCGAAACGTTCGGCGGCAATCCGATACTGTCTCCTCCGCGTCTCTGACGGATCGTTCTTAATCCGCAACTCCACCGGATCGATGCTCAGAGCGAGTGCCATTTCATCCAAAATAGATTCCATACCGAACGACGCCTGGGGATGGCCGGGCGCTCGCATCGCTCGCGCTGAACCGGCGTTTATGGCAACCGAAGTTTGTCGAACGCGGGTACTGGGAACCGTATAAATGTATGGCGCCGGGAACCCCGCGCCACCACCGCCGCCAGCCGTGGTGCCGCCGCTGGCGTATCCAGCCGTGCCAAACGATTCCAGCTCGTAAGCAACGAGCGTCCCATCCTTTTTGGCGCCTAATCGCACCTTCTGAAACGATGAGGGCCTGTTTCCAACCGCCAGCGCCTCGTCAAAGCGGGTCAGCATCAAACGCACCGGAAGCCCACCCGCTTCTTTCGATAACCGTGCGGCGAGACCCCCTTCTATGCCGGCACCGTACTTGGAGCCAAAGCCGCCCCCCATGAACTCCGATATCACGTGAACCTTGTCCAGTGATATGCCAAGGTTGTCGGCCAAGCCATCGCTGACACTGGAAATTCCCTGGGTAGAGGCCCAACATGTGATGCCGTCCGACCTCATCTGGATGGTGTTTCCGTGCGTTTCGAGGCAATGATGCAACTGGACCGGCGTTTGAAAGAAACCTTCCACCGCTTTATCGGCGCTTCGAAATGCACCGTCGACATCTCCCGTCCGCATTTCTCGCGGTTCACCGGCGTTTGGTTGATTTTCAAAGACTCGAGGCGAAGTGTCGCGCAAGGCTACCTCTTCTTTGACTACGAAGGGTAGAATGTCAGCCTCCACTTTGATCGCGCTTAAGGCGTCCAGGCATGCCTGCTTCGAGAGACCCGCGACTGCTCCAAGTTCCTCACCGCAATACCGAACATTGAAAGGCGGATCGTTCGCGGTCACCGCAGCCCGGATCCCAGGGATGCCTAGCGCAGGCCGCAGGTCAATCGCGCGAACTCGTGCAGCCGGCCAAGGCGAGCGCAAGATCATCCCGTAGAGCCAACCGGCCGGCTGCATGTCAGAGGCATATTTAGCAGCACCTCGGACTTTAATCGGGCCGTCATACCTCAGGTGGTCCTTGCCCAATTGATGCGGATTTTTTGGCCATCCAGACATTGAGTTTCCCAAGCTTAGGTTGTTGATTGACCGGATTCAGCCACTCTTTGAGCAGCCTTGAAGATGTGAGGATAAGTCCCGCACCGGCAGAGATTGCCTGAGCAGGCCTTCTTGATCTCTTCGACGGTGGGATTGCTTTTGGCGCTAAAGAGCGCGGTCAATGACATCACAAAGCCCGGAGTGCAATACCCGCACATCATTGCGTCGCACTCGACAAACGCTCGCTGAATTGGCGTCAGATTGTTCGGCGTGCCGAGGCCTTCTATGGTGGTGATCTCTTGCGTTTGCACCTCCATCGCCAGCTTCATGCAAGAGTAAACTGGTTGACCATTCAGGAGCACCGTACATGCTCCGCAGGTGGCGCGATCGCAAACTTCCTTTGCGCCGGTAAGCTGAAGTCGATTTCTCAGCACATCAAGGAGGGTGACTCGAGGTTCAACTTCCACTTCATACTTGCTGCCGTTGACCCGCAGGACCAGTTTCTCCGGCTCGGGTCCGACTGGTTTCTGGTCATCCAATGACTCAACTGATTGCGCGGCAGCCGCGGCCTTCGCCAAAGCGCCTGCCACCGCCGACGCACCCACACCTCGCAGAAAATTCCTACGTGAGATTTCTTCTTCCACGACGCCTGGGATTAACTCTCAATGACAGGACGATTCAGCCAGTTGACCTCTGTTTCCCTCCGAGCCGAAACTCGCCAAAAAAACGTTCGGCCGATCATGGTCGGTCCAGAGAAAATCAAGCGAAGAGTCCCGGATTTTCGAAACCCGGGATGCCACAACCTCAACCGAGCAATGTTTCGCGCCGGGCTCGTACCAGAGAGTCTGACCGCAAGCGCCCGAGCTGCACTTGCCGATCGCCATCGTGGAAAGCGAAACGA
>JAFAJU010000127.1 GCA_019236035.1 Verrucomicrobiota bacterium
GTTCGCTGCTATCTGTGGTGCGGCAATCCGGAACCCCTCGAGTAGTTCAAACCAGATCATCGGAGTGCCGGTGCGAAACGCCGAGAACGCCGAAAACGCCCGAGAACGCCGGAAACCGGAGCCAACGGTTGAATGGCAAGCGCCATATATTCACGTCTAAGAATTAGATAGTTCTGTTTTTCGTCGCATTTGCCATTGCCGTGCGTTCCCGGCGTTCTCGTGCGTTCTCGGCGTTTTTAACCGGCACACCGATGATCTGGTTTGAACTACTCGAGGGCTTCCGGATTGCCGCTCAACAGATCGCAGCGAACCGGACCAGATCGATATTGACCACTCTAGGGGTCGTGATCGGGATCGTGGCTGTCACCCTTATGGGTACGGCGATCCGTGGCGTTGACATCGGCTTTGATCGCAGCATGGCGGGATTTGGTGACGACGTATTGTATGTCGAGCAGTTCCCATGGACATCGAGCGACGACTTTTGGCAATTTCGAAATCGGCCGGACATCAAGCTATCCTTTGTAGATCGCCTAAACCAATTGATTGAGGACAACCCGAGCTCCTCATTGGAGCTAGCGGTCGCAGCACCGGCCTCGGTTCAAACGGTCACCTACGGCAAGCGGGAGATTTCCAACGTCTATACGACGGGTACGACCTATCAGTATGCCTATCTTTCCGGAACGGATTGCGACAAAGGCCGATTTATCAATGAAGCCGAGAGTCGGGGCGGAAGAAACGTTTGTGTCGTTGGCCGGGACGTCGCGGACGGCCTCTTTGGTGCAGAAGATCCCATGGATAAGGTGATTCGGGTTCGCGATCAGGAGTACCAAGTGATTGGCGTCTTCGCAAAGCAGGGCTCGTTTCTAGGAATATTCAGCTGGGATGCGCAAGTTGTGATTCCTTTGAATTCGTATACCAAATATTTCAAGTCGAATCAGGAGAACGCTTCGATACGGGTGAAGGTGAAAGACAAAACCCGCATTGCTGAAGCAAAAGAAGAACTCAGGGGCGACTTCCGCCGTATTCGAGGACTGTTGGCGGAACAGGAGGATAACTTTGCCATCAACGAACAAAAGTTGCTCCGAGCCTCGATCGAACCTGTAAAGATGGGCTTGGCGATCGCAGGCTTGTTCATCACAGGTCTAGCGCTCTTTGTCGGTGCGATCGGAATTATGAATATCACGTTCGTGAGTGCGAAGGAGCGAACTCGGGAAATCGGAACTCGGAAAGCGTTGGGGGCGCGGCGCAGAACGATTCTGATTCAGTTTCTGATAGAGGCGGTCTCGATTTGCCTGATCGGCGGAGCCGTCGGACTCGTCCTGGCGTTTGGGCTGTTTGCGCTAGTAGGTGCGGTCTTTCCGAATTTTCCGATGCAATTTTCTCCGATCCTGATCGTGACGGCACTCTTCATCTCAATGGTTACGGGGATCATCTCTGGGTTTGCTCCGGCTTGGCAGGCTGCCCGCCTCAATCCGGTCGAAGCTTTGCGCTACGAGTAGCTATGAAGAGTTGGGAGATTGTCAAGATGGCTTGGAAGTCGTTGGGTGCAAACAAGTTGCGCTCGGCACTGACTACCTCGGGGATCACAATCGGAATCTTTTCGATTATTAGCGTAATGACCACGATCTCCGCTCTCCAGACGTCGATTGAAACCGGATTAAGCTTTCTGGGATCGAACACGTTTCAATTTTCAAAGTATCCGAACGGGATCAAAGTTTGGGGCGACGAGAAGTACCGGAACCGGAGGAAAATTGATTACCAGACCTACTTAGATTTCGCTCGGATAATGGGAGATGAGGCGCCAGTCATTTGTCCAAAGGTCTGGGACAACAGTACGCAGGCGGTGTTTGAAAACAGAAAGACGAATCCGAATATTGAGCTTTGCGGGAGCAACCAAGGGTTCCTGGCAGCCAACAATTTCAGAATCGGTGACGGACGGAACCTTTCACCGGAAGACGTTGTGTTCTCGCGCAGCGTTTGTCTAATTGGCCGGCAACTGGTGGAGCGGCTCTTCCCGCAGGGGCAGGCCGTGGGCCACGTTATCAAACTAAATGCGAAGAACTACGAAGTGATCGGGACCCTCGCGGAGAAGGGGAGCAGTTTTGGCGGGAATGATGACAATATCGTCCTGATTCCGATCACAAAGTTTTTTGAAAATTACGGGTCTCGCGAGCGATCTTTGAACATTGCGATCGAGGCCCAAAACCAATTCGTCTACCAGCGAACTATGGGGATTGCGATTGGAGCTTTCCGGGTAGCGCGTGGTCTGCGCCCGGAAGATGCGAACGACTTTGAGATCTACAGCAACGATTCTCTCGCGGGCGTTTTTCGCAGCATTGCGACCACCGTTCGAGTCGGAGCATTTGTTATCAGTGCGATCGCTCTGGTGGCTGCGGGTGTCGGCATCATGAACATCATGCTTGTCAGCGTCACTGAGCGAACAAAGGAGATCGGAATTCGGAAGTCGTTGGGAGCGCGTCGACGGGACATCCGGATGCAGTTTCTTCTGGAGGCTCTCTTTCTATCTTTGCTGGGCTCAGCGGGGGGTATCGTTCTCGGCGTTTTTGCTGGAAATGGGCTGGCAGCCTGGCTGCAAGCCGCGCTGGTTTTCCCTTGGGATTGGGCGATTGCCGGGGTCCTGGTTTGTTCTGCGATCGGCATCGGTTTCGGACTTTACCCCGCGCACAAGGCGGCCGGTCTCGATCCAATTGAGGCGCTGAGGTATGAGTAGCCTGCATCGCTCACAAACCTCTAAAGATTTGTGAGCGATGCAGGCTTTAGTGTCCTGTCCCCGAAATAACATGTCTTTCGTTGCGATCAAAATGGGCCGTCGGCAAGGCGCGAGGAGGGCGCATCCCGCACCATTTTTACATTGGCGGAAGTCGCGCGCATCAGAGGAGTGTAAAAAATGGTGCGGGACGTAACCGACGAGCAACGCAGCCGCCGGCCCATTTTCATCGCAACCCTCCGGGCCGCGGCCAGTTGGCCGTTTTTCCGCGTTGCTCGCTCCTTACGTATCGATTCAGATATGCTCGTCGCTCGCGCCTTGAAAAACAGCCAACTGACCTGCGGCGAAAGGCATGCTATTTCGGGGACAGGACACTAGCCCGGCGTATGACACGCACCCAGATGCAAGGCGACGATGCTGGCGAGCGGAAGGGTCAAGGAACTGCCGTCCCCCTTTTGGCTGCCGCAACTAACTCTCCAGACCTCGAGATCAAGGATGCGCAACTCATCTTCGCCGCCATCTGGCGGGAGTTGGAAGGGGAGTTCGGCCGCAGCCGGATGCGTTTCCCCAGGGAGTTGATCCTGCTTGGGGGAGCGCCGGGTGCGGGCAAGGGCACTAACTCCGAGTTCATCCGCAAGGTACGTAGCATCGACGCCCCGCCCATTGTGGTTTCCCAGCTCCTTGACACACCGGAGGCGCGCGCCATTAAAGCACGCGGCGGCATGGTAGGGGACCGGGAGGTGGTTGGCATCCTGTTGCGCAAGTTGCTTGAGCCCGAGCAGCAGAACGGCGCCCTGCTCGACGGCTTCCCACGTACGAAGGTGCAGGTGGAGTGTCTTAAGCTGCTCTTCGACGAGATGATCGCGCTGCGACGGGAGTTCTCCGGCACTCCGGAGGTGGTCCACTTTAAGCAGCCCATCTTCCATATCATGGTCCTGTTCGTTGACGAGGCGGAGAGCGTGGCGCGTCAACTCAAGCGCGGACGGCAAGTTGTCGCCCATAACGAGGAAGTTGCCCGCTCGGGTATGGGCGAACGGTGGGAAGAACGGGCGACAGACTTTAGCGAGGGACTGGCACGCAACCGTTACCGTGTCTTCAAGGAGCAAACCTACGACGCCCTGGTTTCCCTCAAGCAGATCTTCCACTACCATTTCATTAACGCCCAGGCGCCCATCCCGGAAGTGCAGGCCAACATCGTCCGCGAGCTCGAATACCAGAGCACGCTGGAGCTAGATCCCCGCACCTTTGACCGGCTTCGGGGGTTGCCGCTGGCCAGCGAAATCGTCCGGCACGCTCGGCAGGACCTCGTCCGTCGCCTGGACGGCTACGAGGTGGAGCAGCCGGAAACCTTCGGGCGGGTGGTCGAGTTCATTGAAGGTAAGATGATGCCCATCGTGGTTCGCCACGCGGTCTCGGGCGTGGCCAACATCAACTCCGAAGATCTGCTCTTCGAGGACCCGACCGCGTTGGCGATGTTGATCGACGTCTTCTCCGAGCGCGGCTTCCACACCACAGTCGACATCACCCGGGTCGGCGTGCCAATCCGTATGGATCTGCAGACCGGGAACATTTACTGTCAGGAGAAGAAGGTCTTCCGTTTCAGCGTGCGCTTCAGAAGTGCGGAGATCCGAGGGGAGTTTGCTTAACACTCGGGAACGGTGGCTCAAGGCGCCTTGGCCTACGAAACCAAAAGACGCGACGAAGCGCGTCCCGACCGAGCTGCGCTTTCGATTTCGCTTAATTCAGTATCCGATAAGTGGATCTCCGCTGCCTTGAGGTTCTCCTCTAGATGAGCGGTCAACGAGGTCCCAGGGATCGGCAGCACGACCGGGGAGCGGTGCAACAGCCAGGCGATCGACAGCTGTGCGACCGTGACGCCGTGGTGTTTTGCAATCGTGTCCAGTTTTCCACCGGGCTGGGCGAGCTTACCTGCTGCCACCGGGAACCATGGTATGAACCCGAGTTCACCTTTTTCGCAATACTCCAGCACGTCCTCGTGTTGGCGGTCGCCTACGTTGTAGAGGTTCTGTACGCTGACGATTTTAATCACCTTACGTGCCCGCTCAATCTCGGCGGGCTTTACCTCACTGAGTCCAACGTGGCGGATCTTGCCCTCCTGCTGAAGTTTTGCGATTACTCCGAGCGACTCTTCCACGGGTATCTTGGGGTCGATCCGGTGTAATTGCCAGAGATCGATCACTTCCGTCTTGAGAAAACGAAGGCTCATTTCAACCTGCTGTGCTAGGTACTCCGGTCTGCCAACCGGTAACCATTGGTTGGGTCCTTGCCGGGTAAGTCCTCCTTTGGTCGCGACCACGAGACCTTTTGGAAACGGAGCAAGGGCCTCGCCAATTAACCGCTCGCTGACCGCGGGGCCGTAACTATCGGCGGTGTCGATGAAGTTCACTCCCAGTTCAATTGCGCGCTTCAGGACGCGCTTTGCTTCATCGACATCTTTCGGCTCACCCCAAATACCATTGCCGGTTAGTCGCATCGCGCCAAACCCAAGCCGATTTACTTCCAGATCGCCGCCAATTTTGAATGTCTTTGCTGGCCTATTCATGCACCCAACGAAGCACAGCAGATCTGATTTTAGAAAATTAAACGTTTTTATCGGCCAAATAATACGGTAGGGCGAGGACTTCGGCGAACTCAGCCGAAGTCCTCGCCCTACCGCCTGCAGCGCATCCCTACCGTGCCTGCCTTGCCATGAAGTCCTGAATGAAACGGATGATTTCCTTCGGCTTCAGATCCAGCGCGAAGTGCCCGGCGTCCAAGATGTGCACCTCGGCTCGAGGGTCATCCTTCTGGTACGCTTCTCCACCGGCCACGGTGAACGAAGTATCGTAACGCCCCCAGAGAACAAGCAACGGTGGTTTGTTGTCGCGAAGCCACTGTTGCCATTTCGGGTAGGACTTGACGTTATTTTGATAGTCGTAAAAGAGGTCCAACTGAATATCCCCCTGTCCCGGCTGGTTCAGGAAGTAGTACTCGTCCACCCACAAATCGGGGTCGTACTGCGCGGGATCTGGTGAAGCGCCGACGTGCCTGTTGCGAGCTGCCTCAAGGGACAACAGGTTGCTTTGGACCTCGGCCTCGTGAGCCGACCTGTCTTGCCAGAATGACCGCCGAACCGCCCAAAGAGGAGATAGGCCCTCTTCGTGCGAGACAGCATTTTGGATAATCATTGCCTGAACTCTTTCGGGATGAGCCAAGGCCATACGAAAACCAACCGGGCCGCCGTAGTCCTGCATGAACAGGGTGTAGCGATCCAGTTGCAGTTGCTCCGTCAAG
>JAFAJU010000174.1 GCA_019236035.1 Verrucomicrobiota bacterium
TCAGTGCGCGGGAAATATTTGGCCGCACAGCTAGGGTTGGTGCATGCCATCACATGCCCCGCCTCTTCCGGTCGTGTCGGGCTGCCGCAGCGGCTACAGTATTTCTGCACCTGGTGCCAGTGGGTCATCGAACGCGAATAGAATAAAAGCGCACGATCTTCCGGCGACAACGAACCATCGAATTGACGCAGCTGGGTAAATCGAGCCTGATCAAGGGTGAGGCCTAGCTGCGTCAAGGCTTCCTGCTCGGTTTGGCTCTCGTTCAGATCAGCAGCAAACAACGAAGCGCCGTCCGGGCGAATTCCGAGAAAAATAGCGTCAAGAGCACTCGTCAGCCCGGGGGCGGCTAACAGTAACGGACGTTTTGTTTCGCCAACGCTGAACAGGTTGCAACCTTGCCAGGTAAAAATGAGGCGGGCGGAGTCCATGAACTGTGCCTGGAGCCAGGCCACGTCCCCACGCCGGTGCACCGCCCGATCCAGGGTCTCCAATGGCAAAAAACCGCCTCTTGTTTCATTCGACATTTGAGCGCGCCGTTGATGTTCGGCTAACTCTCCCATAACCGCAAACGCTCTCCTGTAAACCAAAAGAAGCAATGTGCGGCATCTACCGAGCCTCGCCTCCCAGCCTGTGTCTGGACTTTGGCCGTTTTTAGCGCCGAAGGCGTGGTGCCAAGAAAGCCTAGCCCGCAGGGCTAGGAAATGTACGACGGCGCAATCAGCGCTGAAAGCACGCCTCAATACGGATCATATTTTGCCACATCAAGCCGTCGATCGCGGGTCTTTCGCACACCGGCTATCGTTCCGTCGCACTTTCAGCGCTAGCCATTATTTTTACGCCCTAGGCTTCTTTGATGTCGCGCCTTCGGCGCTGGAGCCCGAAAGACGAAACCTGCGTCCCTCACAAACCTCTAAGGATTTGTGAGCGACCCTAGCTAGACGATGAGATTCAGGTCTCCAAACTCGTGCCACAGATAGCGCAAGCGGATGGCTTCCTCATAGGCTTCACGAATCCGCGCCGATGGCAAAAATGCGCTCAGCAGATCTAAATGACTTGCCAAAGGCTCGTGCAATCCGGTCAGGATGCCATCGGTCACCCGCAATGGAGATCCGGATTTAATGGTCAGTCGCGTGTACCGATGGCCCGGTTGCACAACCCCGCATTCCTCGGCAGCTGATTCCAGCGCTCGGACAACGGTCGTCCCGATCGCAATCACTCGGCCACCGGTTTGACGGGCGCCACGGATCTTCTCCGCGGTTTCTTCGCTGACGAAGTATTCTTCCTCGGAGGCCGGATGTTTGCGATCCAACTCTTCGTCCATGTAGGAGCTTAGTCCTGTGTGCAAAGTCAGATAGGCGACCCGGACTCCTTGCCGGCCCAAACGGAGCAGCGTCTTCCAAGTGAACGCTCGGCCTGCACTCGGCATCTCCGCTGACCCTGGCTCACTCGAATAGACGTTCTGGTAAAAGTCGAGATCCCACGGAGCCGCGGCGTACTCGTAACGAATCGGTTCCCCCAGGCGATAGATAAGATCAAGCAGCTCGGTACCGCTTGTCGAAAAGCGCATTTTCCAAAGGTGGGAATTTGTTGAATCAGAGCCTTCCACCTCAGCGCGCAGCCCACGGCCAAAATCAATGATGCACCCAGGTCGCAAACGGCGCTGGGAATTATAATCAGCCCTGAACAGCGGGAGTGCTAACCATGAGCCGTCAGGAAGATGTTCCGCCAACCGGACTTCAACCCGCACATCATCCGAGCCGATCCATCCACTTAGCGACGCAGGAATAGTGCGACTAGAATTGAAGACCAGCAGGTCGCCAGGAGTTAAAAAGTCGCTTAATCGATCAAAGCGTGAGTGAACAACTGCTCCGGTCCGCCGCTTAACGACGAGTAGCCGTACCTGATCGCGCAACAGGCCGCGGCGTTCCGGCGGCTCTTTGGCGCTTAGCTCCGAAGGCAACTCAAATCCAAAAGACGCGGCCATAAAAATCGCCTCACTCAATCGTAATAATTTTTCCCAGCAACCGGTTGTTCTGTGAGCTCTTGGGCCTGGAACCGCCGTCCGGTCACCTGTTGCGATTCGTCCGAGGCGAGATAAATAAACACCTCAGTGACTTTGGCGGGATCCGCCCATTGACACGGATCTTCATCGGGCTCAGCGGCGCGGTGCATTGCAGTGTTCATGCTCCCTGGATCAACCCAGTTGACCCGCACTTTGGTCCCCTCTAACTCCGCCGCCCATGTTTGGGACATGCCTTCAAGACCGAACTTGGAAATACCGTACGCCCCCCAACCAGGGTATCCGACAATCCCAGCATCGCTGGTGACGTTTATAATGGAACCCCCATGTTCGATCATCGCAGGCAATGCCTTACGGATGGCTAGAAAAGGGCCGATCAAGTTCGTGTTGAGCACAGCCTGAAAGTCCGCCAATGGATAGTCGAGGAGATAGGGCATCGGAGAAGGACCCAGCATCGAAGCGTTATTTACGAGAACGTCGAGCTGTCCTTGAAACTCGTGCAACGTAATGGCGAACAGGCGCTCGATATCCATCGGGCGACTGAGATCGGCTTCGATGAGGACAATATTTGTATCAGGAGCCGCCGCGATGATTTCCCGCTGCGCCGCCTTCAAAGGCTCTACACGCCGCGCACACAACGCCAGTGCGGGCGCTCCTTCCCGCGCAAAATCGAGGGCGAGCTGCCGGCCAAGGCCCCGCGAAGCGCCCGTAATCAAGATTTTCTTGCCAATCAACCTGTTCATTATAAAGATATTCCTTTAGAAAGTATCACCGATAGATACCCTGCAAACGGTACTTTGCAAAGAAAATTATTTAGAAACAGCCATGGCACCTGCAAACAAAGGTCCGAACCTGGAAAAGACCAGAAGACGCATCGTGAAGTTGCTTAAGACCGAAGGAGCACTCGATTCGATGACCCTGGGAGCGCGACTTGGGGTGTCCGCGATGGCGGTTCGCCAGCATTTGTATGCGCTGCAGGATCAGCGACTCGTCATAGCCAAGGAACGGCCCGTGCCTTTGGGAAGACCGGTGAAATATTGGGAGCTCACACGTGAGGCTGATCGGCTTTTCCCTGAGGCGTATGCCGAGTTAAGCGTCTCGCTCATTGACGCTCTGACCGATTCGTTCGGTCCAGAAGGACTCCAACAGATTCTCGAACACCGGACCAAACGCCAACGAGCGGCCTATTCAGCGCTGATTCCCGCGACTATGCCTTTGCACAAGAAGCTTGAGCAGTTGGCCAGAATCCGCACCGAGGAGGGATACATGGCTGAGGTTCGCCCGCGCGACCACGACGGTTTCCTGTTCATCGAGAACCACTGCCCTATTTGCGCCGCGGCGACCAGTTGCAAAGGGCTCTGCCAAAACGAGCTGCTCCTCTTCCAATCTATCCTGGGCCGTGAAGTTAGTATAAAGCGCTTGGAACACATTGTGACCGGCGAACGCCGCTGCGTTTATGAGATAAAGGGCCGGGAGGGCGAGGCTCCGCCCAAGCCGGGGCGCGTGACCTTATGAGGCCGGGGCGGTTGTCCTTGTCACGCCACGCGCCACGGCTCGGGCGGAGCCTCGCCCTCCCGGCGCCTTTGCCATTACTCCTTTCGGCCCATTGTTGATTAACAAACTTCAACCTATTCATCCGGGCATGACGCAGGCGAACACGGTGCTCGAATGAAGAACGGGACTAGGGAAATCATGCTGGGATTCCTCCTGCTTGTCGCCCTCATCGGTCTGACCATCGTTTGCTGGGACAGTCTCGGGTATATCTACGGTGTAGTGTTTTCCGTAGGGACCGGTTGGTAGGAGGAATCAGTGTCAGTGCCAGTGCCAGTGTCAGTAGGAGTGGCGCGTGACGCGGTACGACGTAGGCGAAGCGTCCCGCTTTGCTTTAGCTCCGAAGATCGCAAAGCGGGACGCTTCGCATACTTTGCGTAACGCGCCGCGGCTCGGAAGGCCGCCGTCGTTCCGCGGACGCGGAATTATGGCGCCCCTGCGAGTCCGACGTAGCAAGGGGTTACAGGGGCGGAGTCGGGAGCCGCGCCCTACCGCCCTGCAACTCCTGACTCCTTGGCTTACTGGCACTGACAATGGCACTGGCACTAATTCTCGCTAAACTAGATTGACTTAGTAGGATTATTGGGCCACAAGGGCAAAATGGTAGCTCCGGAGGCGACTCGATTCAGGACTCGCAGATCGTTGCCTTCGATTTCGCAACTTTATTCTTCCGCCGTTGTCTTCTAAGGTGACCCAACCCCCAGAGATCCCTATGCCAAAATCCCAGAATCCTGCAAAACCCTCCCTGCTGCGGCAATCGCAGTTCCGCTGGACAACGGATCCGACGTTCTACCCGTCAGCCCGGCTCGCCATGGAGGCACCACGTGAACGCTATGCTTATGTCGCCGGGCTTGCGCCCGATAATAAGTCACGCGCCGATGCGATGTTCGTCGTCGACACCGATTCGGGCTCCCAAACCTTTGGCAAAATCGTCGGTCGGGTCGATCTCCCGAATATCGGAGATGAGTTGCATCACTTTGGCTGGAACGCTTGCAGTGCCGCCCTTTGCCCTTACGCACCCCACCCGCACCTTGAGAGACGCTATCTGATTGCGCCTGGAACCCGCTCCTCCCGGATTTATATCATAGACACGAAGCCGGATCCTGAGAAGTTGGAGATTGTCAAGGTCATCGAACCCGAAGAAGTTTTCGCTCGGACCGGCTATTCACGGCTTCATACCGTGCATTGCGGCCCGGAAGGAATCTACATGAGTGCCTTGGGTGCGCCCGACGGCGGCGGTCCCGGCGGAATCTTTGTGCTGGATCACTTCGATTTCAATGTTCTGGGACGTTGGGAAGTGGATCGCGGACCGCAAGAACTTGCCTACGACTTCTGGTGGCACCTCGGACATGACGTATTAATCTCAAGCGAATGGGGCACACCGAACAAGATCGAGGACGGACTTGATCCGGAACACCTCCTTTCCAGTGGTTATGGTCACCAATTACACATCTGGGACCTTCGGCGACGGAAGCATCAACAAGCGATTGATCTGGGTAAGGAACAGCAGATGGTTTTGGAATTGCGACCATCTCATGACCCAACTCGAACATTTGGCTTTGTCGGAGTTGTCGTCTCACTGAAGGACCTCTCGGCGTCGATCTGGCTATGGAAACGAGATAACGGTCATTGGGGCGCGACAAAGGTGATCGAGATTCCTGCTGAACCAGCGGACCCGGATCTTTTGCCTGGCCTCTTAAAGGGGTTTAAAGCGGTACCGCCGCTGGTGACAGACATTAATCTTTCGCTCGATGATAAGTGGCTATACGTCTCCTGCTGGGGAACGGGTGAATTGCGCCGTTACGACGTGTCCATACCCGATCGTCCGAAGCTTACGTCAGTCATTCAGATCGGAGGAATTGTGCGTCGAGCGCCACACCCAAAGGAGCCGAGTGTTGCGCTTAACGGCGGCCCGCAAATGGTGGAGATCAGTCGAGATGGCAAACGCGTTTATTTTACCAACTCGCTTTATGCGGCCTGGGACGATCAATTTTATCCAGACGGCATTCGGACCTGGTTCGTTCGAGCAACCGCGGAGCCGGATGGTTCACTCACACTGGATCCAGACTTTTTTGTAACATCAACGGAACATCGGCTGCATCAGGTGCGATTGGAGGGAGGAGACACATCGTCAGACTCGTATTGCTATCCATCCTGATCGTCCGGCGGGAGCTGCCATGATTTTCGCAGCGTGGCCTTGGCTGGCTCTGGTCCTGCTCGGTGCCTGGCATGGTCTGAATCCAGGCATGGGGTGGCTGTTTGCCGTTGCCCTCGGGCTTCAGCAACGCTCGAGAAAAGCTGTGTTTGTGGCGCTCGCGCCGATCGCCCTTGGCCATGCGCTTGCCATTGGGCTGGTTGTATTGCTCGTTTACGGGATCGGCGCGGTGCTCCCCTTTCGATGGCTCCAAATCGCCGGCGCCGTAGCGCTGTTCGCCACCGCGTTCTGGAAGCTTTGGCGAGCACGCCACCCCACTTGGGTCGGTATGTGCGTGAGTTTCGGGGATCTGACCCTCTGGTCGTGGCTTATGGCCAGCGCACATGGAGCCGGACTTATGGTTATCCCGGTCCTTCTCGGAGCGAAATCGATCTTTTGTGGGACGACGACCCTGGGCGCAACTTCGCTGATCCGCCTGCAACCGGTTATTACTACCGCTGCAGTAGGAGTTCACACCATCACCCACTTAGCCGTGTCCGGACTGAT
>JAFAJU010000213.1 GCA_019236035.1 Verrucomicrobiota bacterium
TGTGGCAAAAAACCCAGGCCTAGAAGGCCTGGGCTATGGTCTGTAACCGCTTCGCGGTAGGGCAGCTTCGCTGCCGTTATAACCTGGCGAGCCCGCCTTCTTAGACAACGGTTACGGCGATTCATGCAAAAACGGGCCGGTCATTCGAATTGCTGCTGTTTCTTAGCGAGAAATGCAGAACACTATGATGCAAAAGGAAGAGAAAATTGCGACGCACAGATCGCCAGCCGTATCTGGTCGAGGAGATACTGGGGTTCGTCATGTGGGCCTATATGCGAGAGATCCTGCTGCGACGGCCGAGTTTTATCGAGACGTTATGGGCATGCGGATTGTCGGAGGAAGTTCCGCAGACCACCCGCTTGGGGCGTCCGCTTTCCTTACCAGTGGTCCTGAGGAAGAGGGTCATGAGCTAGCGCTTTTCGCGAACCAGGACTTTCGCCACTTTGCCTTCAGGGTGGCTTCACTCGCGGAGTTACGATCTTTTTATCACCGAGTCCTTGATCGAAAAGTCGAAGTAAAAATGGCACTAAACCTCGGAGCGTCGATCGCCTTCTATTTTACTGATCCGGACGGAAATCTGATTGAGGTTTACTGGCGCACCGGAATCGAGTGCCTGCAGCTGTTTTCGGAACCAATTAACTTGAGCAAGACTGAAGAATCCGTTCGGGCTGAGCTAGGGCTAAAGGCGTAAGGCGTTGCCGTTACCGGAAACCTTGTGGCGAAAACGGGGTGCGACAAGCAGGCCCTCTCCGAATCGTGTGCCCTCCTGGGAGGGTCGCGCGGGAGCGCGACCCTGCCGTACCAATGCCGATTCATACGAAGGTATAATAGACCAAGGTATAATAGAGCACGGGCGCGAGACCAGGTATGTTTGTTTTGTGGCTGATCCACCGCTCATTTCGATTGTTGATGATGACGAGTCCGTTCGGGAAGCCCTTTGGGGGTTAGTCAGGTCTGTCGGGTTCTCAGTAAGCACGTTCGCTTCGGCCGAAGAATTCCTGAGTTCGGACCACTTTGAAAACGCAGACTGCCTGATACTGGATGTTTGTATGCCGGGAATGGGGGGCATTGAGCTTCAGCGTCAGTTGGTGGCCGGTCACTGTGACGTCCCGGTGATTTTTATTACTGCCCACGAAGACGAGGGCATGCGGTCGCAAGCCCTCAAGGGCGGTGCGGAGGCTGTCCTGATCAAGCCGTTCAGTGAAGAATCACTACTAGGGGCAATTGACGCGGCGCTGAGTCCGCGATGATTTTGGACGCCGGCAACAACAAAAGTGCCGGCGAGTCATGGTAAGATAGACAAGGAAGTAAAAAAGGGTCGGTGGCAGCGGGTCAAACGGAAATGGCAAAGGAAGTTTACCGAACTTCTCGTGTGATTGAGAGGGGAGTGACTTATGAGTGAATCTGTTTCTGAGGTGTACGTGCTCGACGATGATGTTTCAGTCCGCGAGGCTGTCGGAGGTCTGATTCGGTCAGCTGGGCTGGGTGTCAGGACATTCGCGTCGGCGCATGAGTTTTTGGCGAGGTTGCGAAAGGAAAGGCCGAGCTGCCTGGTGTTGGATATCCAGCTTCCGGATATCAACGGCTTTGAGCTGCAGCAGGAGTTGGCCACAAAGGACATTCAGATACCGATTATTTTCCTCACCGGTCATGGCGACATTCCGATGTCAGTGCGAGCAATCAAAGCTGGGGCACTGGAATTTTTGACAAAACCTTTCGAGGACGAGTATCTGCTGGAGGCCATCCGAGGCGCGATTGCCCGACAGAGCAAAGCGGGACAGCCGCCAAGTGACGGCGATGGGGGGGCTGACCACGGAACGGACGTTACACCAAAAGCCGTGCCGGATCAGGCCGGGATCGTGTTCTCCCGACACCTCAATGGGAACGGAAAATCGGTCGGAACAGCCACTGAAATCATCGGTCAAAGCGTCGCCTTGCGACAAATCATCAAACAAATCGAGATGGTGGCTCCGACCGACGCTACAGTTCTGATCCTAGGCGAAACTGGCACCGGCAAAGAGCTGATCGCACGGGAACTCCACAGGCGCAGCCGACGAAAAGACAAGCCTTTGGTACCGGTCAATTGCTCGTGCATCCCGAAGGATTTGTATGAAAGTGAATTCTTCGGTCACGCCAGAGGCGCGTTTACCAGCGCTGTGAAAGACCGGGTTGGGCGCTTTGAGGCGGCCGCTGGTGGGACTCTTTTCCTGGACGAGATCGGTGAAATTCCTTTGGAGCTGCAAAGCAAACTGCTGCGTGTTCTGCAGGAGAAATGCTACGAAAGGGTAGGGGAGGAAAGAACCCGGCGCGCGGATGTGCGCATCGTGGCCGCCACCAATCGGGATTTGAAGACGGAAGTCGCAGCTGGCCGCTTTCGCGAGGATTTGTACTACCGGTTGAATGTCTTTCCTATGAAACTTGCTCCTCTGCGGGACAGATTTGAAGATATCCCGCTGCTCGCGGCACATTTCGTTGAGTTATCACTAAGAGAACTGGGCTGCCCGAGACCCAGACTGACTCAAGCAGGCATCGAGGCCATGCAAAGCTATGATTGGCCTGGCAACATTCGGGAACTTCGAAACGTTATCGAACGGGCGGTCATCTTCGCGCGGGGCGGCGTTCTGGAATTCGACCTGCCGGTGAAGGATTCATCGCCCGCCCAAATGCCGGCCGCGCCGCGGCTTGGTGACAGGGGAGACCTGGAATTTCTGACCGACTC
>JAFAJU010000439.1 GCA_019236035.1 Verrucomicrobiota bacterium
GGTACGGCACTGAGCTGGGCAAAAGTGCCGAGGTCCAATTCGCCGACGGGCTTTGTTTGACCGACAACCCAGAAACTCACTTTGGTGAGAAACGTGCCTTCCGACACGAATCGTTCGTAAATTCCCCAGCTGCGGAATATTTCCAAAGTGCGTGGTAGGATGCCGAGAGCGCGCGAGTGCAGGTCGGGTTGAGATTTCGCTTCGAACACGGTTGAGCGCACGCCGAAGCGCGCCAGGCCCAAGGCCAGAGACAACCCAACCGGACCACCTCCGACTATGAGAACCGGTGATTCATTCATGACTGGAGCCTGCATCGTTCACAAATCTTTGGAGATTTTTGAACGATGCAGGCTATGGCAGCGGAATTTCCAGCTAAGCTGGCAAATTTCGCTGCTTTTTGCATTATGCGGCCACCGCTTCAGGATTCTCAAGCCATTTAAGGACGTACGGCGCTGGATCGCACAGGCGCGCGTTCCCTACGGCTTGTTTCCGGGCTAGAATCTGCTTCGTTGGGAATTCAATCCCTTATGTTCGACCGTGCCGGGCTCCTCCTCGTATTAACCCTCGCTGTAAACCTGGCTGTCGCTGCACCGGCCGACCTTAAGCAATCTGATGATACGGGAAAGGAGAAGACTGCGGCTCAGGAAGTCAAACCGGATAAGGGAGATTTTCAGGAAACCGCGCCAGTGATTACAGAGCATACCGTTACGCTGCCAGGTGGCCAGACCCTCAGCTACCGAGCGATCACCGGGTACCTTTTGATCCGAGATACCAAGCAAGAAAGCCAGCCGGAGAAAGATCCAGGCAAAGAACCAAACAAGGAGAAGTCGTTAGATCAACTCGATCCGTCCAAGGGGAAACCGAAAGCGCAAATATTTTTTGCCGCATACGTTCTGAATGGTGTCGCCGATCTGGCGACACGACCGGTGACATTTGCGTTCAACGGCGGACCCGGTTCTGCCTCGGTCTGGCTACATATGGGAGGACTCGGGCCGCGGCGCGTCGTGTTGTCGGATCGCGGCGAAGCATTGCCGCCGCCCGCCAAATTCGTGGACAACGAATCAACTTGGCTCGATAAGACCGATTTGGTTTTCATCGACCCGGTCTCAACAGGTTATAGCCGTCCTGCGCGGGGCGAAGATGCAAAGCAGTTTTATGGGTACAAACAGGATCTCGCAACCGTCGGTGATTTCATCCGCTTCTGGACCACGCGCTATGGCCGGTGGTCTTCCCCAAAAATCATAGCCGGCGAAAGCTACGGGACCATACGCGCGGCGGGGCTGAGCGACTACCTCCAGGATCGATACGGAATGTACATTAATGGGGTTGTGCTGATCGGTTCGGTGTTAAATTTTCAGACGATCGAATTCGAGCCGGGGAACGATGTTCCTTATCCACTCTTCTTGCCGAGTTATACCGCCGCGGCGTGGTATCACAAACGGCTTCCGCCGGACTTGCAGCAGTTGACGTTGAGAGATGTTCTGGACCGGGCTGAAACGTTCTCATCCGAGCAATACCTGATCGCATTAGCGCGCGGAGATTCTTTTCCGCAAACCGACCGTGATCGCGTGGCCGGTGAATTGTCTCGGTTTACCGGATTGGACGCGGGGTACCTCAGGCAAGAAGGCCTGCGTGAGCCTCAGGAGCGGTTTAGCAATGACCTGTTGAAAAACGAGAACCGCTCCGTTGGGCGCTTTGATAGCCGTTTCACAGGTATCCGGCTGCAGCCTGGCACCGATCACGAGGATTTCGATCCGAGTGACCAAGCGGTAATCGGCCCGTTCACGGGTGCCTTCAATGACTATGTCAGGCGAGAACTGAAGTTCGAAACGGACCTGCCCTATGAGACGTACGCGGATGTGAATCCGTGGAACCTAGCCGAGAACAAATATCTGGATGTGGCCGCGAAACTGAAACAAGCGATGAGCAGGAACCCTTATTTGAAAGTGTGGGTGTGTTGCGGTTACTACGATCTGGCTACTCCATATTTTGCGGCCGAAAATGTGGTGCGCGGAATGGGCCTGGATCCCGCCATCCGAGATAATATCGAGCTGAAGTTTTATGAGGCTGGGCACATGCTCTATATAGATTCGGCTTCACGCCGGAAGTTTAAGAGTGACTTTGACGAGTTTATCAACCGCGCGCTGACCGCGACTCCTCTCAACAATGCGGAGCGCCCGCAATGAGCTCGTGGGTTCGGCCCTTGCGTGAATTTCGCCGGCGAACGAACTGCGAGCTCTTGCACAAGGCAGAACGTTTTGTGCGGCCGAACGTTCCCGGAGGCGCGAACTTGACCTGCTATGCCCGAGAAGAAAACTTTGGAACATGCCCGTCAGGCGGAGAAAGAAGGCAAAGCACCTTCCACGCAGGCGGGTGAGTTTGTCCGCGAGGAGATAGAACACGTCCGCGAGGGCAAGCACGGCGCACGGTCAACCAAGCAAGCGATTGCCATAGGGCTGTCCAAGGCGCGCCGCGCGGGTGTTAAGCTGCGACCTCCAAAGAAAGGAACGGTCTCAGAGGAGGCGCGTCACAAGGCGGAAAGGGAGTACGAAGTTGCTCAGTCTGGCGAGAAGAGGAGTGCGCCTTCGCGCAAGTCACGCTACTAGGGCTGCGCAACGAGCCGAAACCGGCCCGCCGCTTGCCCTAGGCTTCTTTGATGTCGCGCCTTCGGCGCTGAATCCCGGCCGCCAGCCTTTTTGCCTCGCCCGAAACAACCGCACACCGAGCTGGCCACGAACACGCCGGAACAATCCGATGGCGGAAAACACAAAATACACTAAGCCGTCTGAATTCGACCGGCTAATCGGTCTGGCTTACCTCGTGCTAATTTTTTGCGCCTTGTCCTGGGCAAAAGATT
>JAFAJU010000444.1 GCA_019236035.1 Verrucomicrobiota bacterium
GTTCGAATAGTGACAGCGTGGCTCGCGGGGGGTGAGACAGATTGCGTCACAGTGGCACTACCACGATTTTGGAAGGTCTGCGGCGGAGTTTCGTAATGTGCTGACAATAAATAAGTTACATCGATGTTTAATTATTTTCGCCGGCTGGCATGCGGGATGCATAAGTCTGCGCCGGACGTATGGCTAAGATTTTAGGAATTGATCTCGGAACCACTAACTCCTGCATGGCCGTAATGGAGGGTGGCGAACCAGTCGTCATCGAAAACTCTGAAGGCGCCCGTACGACGCCTTCGATTGTTGCTTTTACCAAGAGCGGGGAACGTTTGGTCGGTCAGGCAGCTAAACGTCAGGCCGTTACCAACGCTCAAAACACGGTTTTCTCGATTAAACGCTTCATGGGTCGAAAATTCGAAGAGGTCCAGGATGAAGCAAAGCGAGTCCCGTACAAGATTATCAGAGCTTCGAATGGCGACGCTCATGTTGAGGTGCAAGTAGGCGGGGAACGTAAAACGTTTTCTCCGCCAGAAATATCCGCAATGATTCTGGCGAAGCTGAAAGCGGACGCTGAAGCGAAGCTCGGTGAGAAGATCACGCAGGCCGTTATCACTGTGCCCGCGTACTTCAACGACTCGCAACGGAACGCGACGAAAGATGCCGGTCGAATTGCGGGCCTAGAGGTTCTGCGGATCATTAACGAACCAACGGCCGCATCGCTGGCCTACGGGCTTGATAAAAAGAAAGACGAAAAGATCGCCGTATACGATCTAGGCGGCGGTACATTTGACATATCGGTTTTGGAGATTGGGGAAGGTGTTTTCGAAGTGAAGGCCACTAACGGAGACACTCACCTGGGCGGCGACGACTGGGACAACAAGATCATGGACTGGATTATCTCCGAGTTTCGTGCGGAGACCGGGGTTGATGTGAGCAAACAATCCGATGCTCTCCAGAGAATCAAAGAAGAAGCGGAAAAAGCCAAGATCGCACTCTCGTCGTCACAGGAGTATGAGATCAATCTCCCGTTCATCACCGCGGACGCAACCGGTCCCAAGCACATCCAGAAGAAGCTGACTCGCGCGAAGCTGGAGCAACTGACGGATGATCTCTTTGAACGAACGATCCGCCCGGTGAAGGCGTGTCTTGGGGATGCAAAGCTTTCTGAAAGCGAGATTAACGAACTGGTGCTCGTAGGCGGAATGACTCGGATGCCGAAAGTGATCGAAACGGCGCGAAAGTTGATCGGTAAGGAACCACACAAGGGAGTCAACCCGGATGAAGTCGTGGCCGTCGGCGCAGCGATTCAGGGCGGTGTCTTGCGGGGTGACGTAAAAGACGTGCTGCTGCTGGACGTGACGCCTTTGACACTGGCCATCGAGACGGCAGGCAATATGGCGACACCCATGATCCCGCGGAACACGACTATTCCGACGCGGAAACAGCAAATCTTTTCGACCTACAGCGACAACCAGCCTGGGGTTGAAATCAAGGTCCTCCAAGGCGAGCGACCGATGGCTCGGGATAACAAAACGCTGGGAACTTTCCACTTGGATGGTATTCCACCCGCCCCGCGGGGCGTACCTCAAGTTGAGGTCACGTTCGATATCGACGCGAACGGCATTCTGAATGTCTCGGCGAAAGATCTCGGTACCGGCAAGGAACAGAAAATCTCAATTACTGGAAGCAGCGGACTGACGAAAGACGAAGTCGAGAAGCTGCGTCAGGACGCTGAGGCGCATGCGGAAGAGGACCGGAAAGCGCGGGAGGCAGCCGAAATCCGGAATAACGCGGATAACCTGGCCTATCAATGCGAAAAGCAGTTGAACGAGCTTGGCGATAAGTTGTCGGCCGATCAAAAGAAGAGTGTAGAGGACGCCATTAAGAATGTCCGCGAGAAGTTGAACGGCAATGACGCGGATGCAATCAAGAGCGCGACCGAAGAGTTGCAAACTCGTTTCCAAGGCATCAGCGCTGAATTGTACAAACAAGCGGCATCTCAAAAGTCCGCCGCGCAGCCTGACGCGTCTGCGGGTTCATCCGCGCAGCAAGGGGCCGAAACCGGTGCGGGCAGGTCCGGTGAGAACGTGGTCGACGCCGACTTTGAGGTGGTCGATGACGACAAAAAGAAGAACTGAAATTTAAAGATTCCCCATCGTTGCCGGCGGTCAATCCTTCGCCTCCGGCACGTTGGTTCCTAAAAACCTACATTAAATGAAGAAGGAGGATACATACGAGTATGGCAATTAACGTGAAACCTCTCGGCGACCGGGTGCTAGTTCAACCGCTCGAAGAGAAGGAAGTCAAAAAAGGTGGTATCATCATTCCTGACACGGCGAAAGAGAAGCCACAGGAAGGCACTGT
>JAFAJU010000516.1 GCA_019236035.1 Verrucomicrobiota bacterium
TCTGTTCCTAGCTCAACAAGCACCCGCACCCGCTCCTCCCGGGGCTCCTCAGACGGATCCACTGTTGAACCTGCTGCCATTTCTTTTCATGGGGGTTCTGTTTTATTTTTTGTTGATTCGTCCGCAACAGAAACGACAGAAGCAACATCAGCAGTTGATGGCCAACCTGAAGACTGGCGACAGAGTAGTCACCAACAGCGGTATTCATGGTTTGATCGCAAACGTGAAAGAAACAACTTTCCTGCTTAAGGTCGCCGATAACGTTAAGATCGAAATTGACAAGAGCGCGGTAGCCGGGATCGAAAAGCCGGCCGAATCCAAGGCAGCCGCTCCGGAAGCAAAACCGGCCGCTTAGCAGTTTGCTATGAACGCGACGTTGACCTTCTTTTTCGGCCTTTTCATTTTACTCCTTTTCGCCTGGTATTTTCTGACCGACCAAGAGCGGATCAAACGTTGGCTGGGCACGAGCCTGGCCCTCTTGCTCTGTGCATTTTCAATCGACGCGTTTCTGCCGTTCGAGCAGAAGATTCATCTCGGGCTTGACCTGCAGGGGGGTACTTCGTTCCTGGTACGGCTGGTGCCACCAGTTCCTGAAGAGGGAGGTAAACCGCGGCCGATCACACCAGAGATGCAGGAGCAAGCCGTCGAGGTGATCCGGAAACGGGTGGACGAATTTGGGGTCAGCGAACCGGTTATAACCAAAGAAGGCAACGATCATATTCTTGTCCAGATCCCCGGGCTGAGCACGGCGCAAATTGAAACAGCGCGCCAGCAACTGCAGCGGGTCGCCAAGCTGGAATTCCGGCTTGTTCATCCGAACAATGAGCAGCTGATACGCCAAATAGCGGCCGGTACGGGTTTTACCCCACCGGGGTATGTGATACTTACTTCAATTGAGCATCGAAATGGCCAACCGGAAAAACTGTTGGTCAAACGACGCCCTGAACTCACCGGCCAGGATGTTGCGAGCGCACGGCCTGTTTTCGAACAACGCGGCTACGAGGTCTCGCTGAGACTGACCCGGGCTGGTGCCGAAGCCTTTCGCCGGGTTACCCGAGATAACATTAATAACCGGCTTGCGATCGTCCTGGATAATGAAGTGGTGTCGGCCCCAACCATTCAAAGTGAAATCCCGAATGGCGAGGCGGTCATTACCGGCAATTTTACCGCCGAAGAGGCCAGGAATCTCGCGACGGTCATGGAGAACCCTCTGCAGACTCCGGTAGCGATCGATGAAACCCGGACGGTTTCTGCGACGTTGGGCCAAGATTCGATTTTCCGAGGTATCGCAGCTGGACTAGCCGGACTCGCGGCGACGTTGATATTTGTGCTGGTTTATTATCGCGCGGCGGGCTTGGTCGCTTTTATCGGTTTGGCCGTAAACGGCGTATTGCTGTTCGGCGCGATGGCCCTGTTCGGATTCGTCCTTACCCTACCCGGTATCGCCGGCATCATCTTAACGATTGGTATGGCGATCGACGCCAACGTGTTGATCTATGAGCGCTTGAGAGAAGAGCTCGAGCACGGCAAGAACCTTAGGCCGGCAATCGATACGGCCTACCGCAAAGCATTCAGCGCGATCGTCGACTCAAACCTGACAACTTTGTTGAAAGTTGCCATCCTGTTTTGGCTCGGCTCGGGACCGGTCAAAGGATTCGCGATCACCCTTACGATTGGCATCATCGCCTCGATGTTTTCTGCCCTGCTGGTGACTCGAAACATCTTCGGCTGGGCCCTGAAGCTTAACCTGGTTAAGCGCATCTCGATGCTGCATTTGATCAAATCCAAGAGTTTCGACTTCCTGGGGAAGTGGCGGCCCGCCCTGATCGGTTCGGTCATTTTCCTGGCAGCTTCGATCGGTGCTTTTGGACTGCGTGGCAGCAGCATGTTCAATATCGATTTTACGGGCGGTGACTTTCTGCTGGTGAAGTCGGCGACGGAGCTTACTGACGCCCAGATTCGCGGCGAACTCGGCAAGATCGGCTTAGGGAATGCAGTGATTCAACAAGAGACGAGCCAGCAACAAACCCAGGTGGCACACTTTATTTCAATTCGGTCACCGTTCGGCACGGCGGACAAGATCGCCAATCAACTGAAACAAGGATTCCCAGCTGCTAATCTCTCCGTTGAGCGATCGGAAGGAGTTGGCCCGATCATGGGTTCACAGCTGGCGGCGACGTCGCTTTTCGCACTCGGGATCGCGATCTTAGGTATCCTGGCGTATGTGACCATTCGATTCGAATTTTCGTTTGCCATCGGGACGATAGTGGCAATGCTCCACGATCTAGTCATTACTCTCGGCATTTTCGTCATGGCCGGACGCGAATTTTCGCTAGTCATGGTCGGCGCGATCCTCACTATTGCTGGTTACTCCATCAACGACAAGATCGTCGTATTCGACCGTATTCGAGAAGGTCTGCGTTCGGGGAGAAAGGGCTCGATCCAGTATCTGATGAACGCCAGCATCAACGAGACCTTGAGTCGGACCATTCTGACGAGCGGGGTCACCTTGCTTTGCATGTTGTCGCTGCTGATTTTCGGCGGTCCTGTGCTCGCCGACTTCGCATTCACCAATGTAGTCGGAGTAATCGTGGGCACGTACTCTTCAATTTTTATCGCTGCACCGATTGTTCTCTGGTGGTCCAATCTCCGCAAGGGGAACCTGAGACTAGAGGTGTCCAAGCCTCAGGAAGCCGCCCCCAAAGGCAAACAGGTTGCCACCAAGCAAACTTCGTCACGCGCTCCTAGCCGGTAGGGTGAGGCGAAGTGGTAGGGCTCCTAGCCGATAATCGGACAAATCTTTGCAGATTTTGTGAGCGATGCGGGCTCGCAACCTGCCAGCGCTTCTGCTACAGGTCTAAGAACAGGTGCGATGGACGCTCGATCGCACGATATTCATTCCCTCCATGTCGACAATTAAGGATGTAGCTGCCCTAGCGGGAGTTTCATATACCACCGTTTCTCACGTAATTAATAAGACACGCCCTGTCAGCGAGAAGGTGCGTAGTGAGGTCGAGGCGGCGATCCGCCGGTTGAACTACGTGCCCAGCGCCGTCGCAAGATCGCTGAAGCACCAGGCGACATTTACAATCGGCCTACTTGTATCCAACAGCACCAATCCCTTTTTTTCAGAGTTGGCCCGCGGCATCGAAGATACCTGTTACCGCGCTGGTTATTCAGTTATCCTATGCAACTCGGACGATCACCCCGAGCGCCAGCAGACCTATCTCCGAGTATTGCTCGAAAAACGCATAGACGGCCTGATCATCTGTTCCGCAGGCGACGACCTTGGTCTAGCCGAACATGTCCGTGAAGCCCAGGTGCCGATCATCATCGTCGACCGTGCGGTTAAGGGCGTCACTGCCGATCTCGTGCAAGTCGACCACCTGAAGGGGGGCTACCTGGCAACTCGGCATTTGCTCGAACTAAAGCATAAGTCAATCGGCTGTATCGCCGGGCCTGACACTACTTCCGTTAGTATCGAACGTCTGAACGGATATCGCAAAGCGCTCGCGGAAGCCGGTGCACCCTTTCGATCTGAATGGGTGGTGATGGGAGATTTTACCGCCGAAGGGGGCTATAAGGCTGCTCGCAGACTACTGAAGAGAACTGAACTAACAGCCGTTTTTGCAAGTAATGATCTCATGGGCATCGGTTTGCTACGATTCGCGGCCGAACACGGTATTCGAGTACCCAGCCAACTCTCCGTGATCGGCTTTGACGGCATTGAGCTGACCCGTTACTTCTACCCTGCGTTAACTACGGTCGGGCAATCCATTCATCGACAAGGCGAGATCGCTGCGAGCGCACTTCTTGAGCGCATCCGCAAAGGAGGCGAAGGCCGAGTTCGCCGCATACTGATAAACCCGGAGCTTTGGGTGCGCGAATCGACAGTTGCACCCGCGCCGTTTGTTCTGAGCAGACACGAGTGAGGAGGGGTGTCGGCGTATCGGCGTGTCGCTATGCGAGCCGATGGGCCCGGCGACTTATTGTCCCGGAGGGACTAATGAGAGTAGCCTGGCGCGAAGTGCCTGGAATGGAATAAAAAGAAGCGATCCGTCCCGGAGGGACAGGATGATTGGGTAGGAGCCGCTGTTTTGCGATTTATCGCGTGCGTTCTGCGATCCTAGCTCTATAGGAATCAAGGATTACGGCTAGAATGATAACTCCGCCGGTGATCATCTGGCGCACGAAATCCCCTACTCCAATCAAGATGAGTCCGTCGGCCAGGACCCCGATCAGGCACGCACCGAGGAAAGTGCCGATAAGCGAGCCGCGGCCGCCGTTCAGACTCGTACCGCCGATAATAACCGCCGCTATCGCGTTCAGCTCAAACCCGGTACCGAGAATGGGGCTTGCAATCGTAAGCCGAGCCATATAGACGATCGCGCCGATACCAACAGTCAGACCAGAAATCACGAAAGCGGCGACCTTAAAGATAAAGGTGTCGTGACCTGACAACCGCACAGCCTCTTCATTGTTGCCAATGGCGTAAATAAGTCGGCCGAACACCGTTCGGGTCAACACGCCCCATCCGAGCAACACAAGCCCTAGCGCAACCAGGAAGATCGCCGGCATACCCAATAGGGTTGCCGTTCCGAAATCGTTGAAAGCATTTGGAAACTCGAACAATGTGCGGGCGTTTGTCACCTCCAGAGCCCCGCCGCGGGCTATGTTAAGCATGCCGAGGGTTACGATAAAGGAGGGAACGCCCCAGAAGCTGGCCACAAATCCGTTAATGAAGCCGCAGACCATGCCGACCGCGACGCTGGTGAGCGCGGCTGCAACGATTGCAACAGGCACAGGAAGTGTTTCGGCCTTCAGCACGAGCCCGGCCACCATGGCCGAAAGCGCCATCACCGATCCGACGGAAAGATCGATTCCGCCAATCAGGATGACGAAAGTCATGCCCGTGGCCATTATCAGATTGATGGTAATCTGGGTCAGTATATTGGTAATGTTCGACTCGTCTGTGAAATGCGGTGCGCTGGCGGAGAAAATCGCAATCAGCATCAACAGCGCAATCCCGATACCGGCCTCGCGCAGGACCCGTTGCACGACTGCATGCGCCGGCCTTTGCGGTTCCGATACCGCGACCTGGTCGGGAATTCCGCGGTTTTCGTTCAGCATGCCGACCTCAAGGATCCGGGTTCTTTTTCCCTGTCATATACTCGCTGTAGGCTAGCGACAGGATACGTTCCTCGTCAAACTCGTTGCGGCGAAGTTCGCCGACTAGGCGCCCACGCGAGAGCACCATGATACGATCACAAAGCACCATAAGCTCCGGAAGTTCTGAAGAGACCACCAACAACGCCTTGCCATCGGCCGCCAACCGCCGAAGCAACGTGTAGATCTCCGCCTTGGCGCCAACGTCGATACCCCGAGTCGGCTCGTCGAGCATGAGCACCGAAGCGTTTCGAAACAGCCACTTCGCGATGATCAGCTTCTGTTGGTTTCCGCCCGATAGTTCCCGGGCGGTCTGCTCGAGCGATCTGAAACGCACATCAAGCTGCTCAACCCAATGGCGCGCTGTAGCTCGTTCGGTGCGCGCGCGCAAGATCCCCGCTCGGGACACGCGAGCCAAATCGGTCAATGTAAGGTTGACCCGCAAGGGCATCGGCAGAACAAGCCCTTCATCTTTTCGGTTTTCCGTCAATAGGCAGACGCCATGCCGGACGGCGTCCATAGGGTGATTGAACGCGACGCGCCGGCCGGCCAGATAGATCTCTCCGCCGTCACGTCGATCGGCGCCGAAAATTGCTCGAAGGGCTTCGGTCCGGCCGGCGCCCACAAGGCCGGCAAGGCCCGCAATTTCACCATAGTTAAGATCGAATGAGATGCCGTGCGAGCTGCCGCGCACACGCAGTCCCTCAACCCGCAAGGCCGGCTCCAGTGTGGGTGGCGCTGCACTGCCCGCCTCGCTCGCTGCGACCTCAATCGCGTGCGCCGCAGCTTCCAGCCTGCGACCGACCATGAGCCGGACAAGTTCCGTTGCGCTTGTCTCGGCGACGGCAACCGTCTCGATCCGGTGCCCGTTACGGAGCACGGTCACACGATCACACAGCTCGAATATTTCCTGCAGATGGTGGGAGACGTAAATGACGGTCACCCCGGAAGCGCGCACGCCGCGAATGATCTCGAAGAGGCGCGCCACCTCACGCGGAGTGAGTGTTGCCGTCGGCTCGTCGAGCACGAGCAACCGGCCGGTAGTCGAAAGAGCCTTGGCAATTTCGAGAAGTTGGCGTTGCGCAATTCCAAGGTGTTCGACCCGTGTTCCCGGAGCGATACTAAGCCCCACTCTGTTCAACAACTCAGTTGCGCGCCGCTCTAGAGTTTCCCGGTCAAGCAGAATACCAAATCGCCTCGGAAGCCTTTCGAACAGCAGGTTCTCCGCCACCGAGAGATAGGGCAACTGGTTGAATTCCTGGTATACGACCCGAATGCCGGCCACCAGCGCGTCGAGCGGGGTCCGCGGATGATACGGCGACCCCAGAAAACGCATTGCGCCGCCGTCCGCAATATAAGCGCCGATCAACACCTTGATGAGCGCCGATTTGCCTGCACCATTCTGTCCGACAAGGGCATGGATCTCACCCGGCGCTATCTCAAGATCGACAGCATCGAGCGCGGTGACGCCGGGGAACCGCTTGACGACACCGCGCAGCTCAAGAATAGGCTCCATTCAGGAACCCGGCGCTGTCACAAGCTTAATAGGCGTTTTGATCCAGCCCTCAAGTTTCTCGCCCTTAAGCGCCTTCATCGCATAGTCAATTCCATTTGCGGCCATTTGGCTGCCGAACTGATCTATCGTCGCCAGCAGCTTGCCTTCTTTCAGCAGCGGTTGAACCGCAGGGATGTTGTCGAAACCGACGACTTTGATCTGTCCTGATTTGCCGGCGGCATCGATTGCCTTTATGACCCCAAGGGCCATTGAGTCATTGGCTGCCATCACGCCCTGGATATCGGGATGCGCTGTCAGCATATTCGAGAAGACCGTGTTGGCCTCCTCTGTCTCCCAGTGCGCGGTACGAGAGTCGAGCAAGTCAAGTTTGCCGTCCTTGACAGAATCATCAAACCCAAGTTTTCGTTGCTGGGCGTTATCGGCTCCCGGATTGCCTTCGATGATAACGACTTTGCCACCTGGGCCTAAGGCCTTGGCAAGCTCATCTCCCGACATCTTCGCTCCCGCTCGGTTATCGGGACCGACAAATGCGAGCGAAACGCCCGCCTGCTTCTTGGCCGCTTCGTCCAAGGCTACGTCAATATTGATGACGACGATGCCGGCCTTGATGGCACGCGCAAGCGGTGGTACGAGCGCACGTGAGTCAGCCGGCGCGACGACGATGGCGTCGACCTTCTTAGTGATAAAATTTTCGACAGCGTTGATCTGAGTGTCGATGTCCGTCTCAGAATGCATCCCGACCGGAATCAGGGTGAGATCGCCGCGCTCTTCGACATGTTTTACCGCGCCTTCCTGCATGTCTTTGAAGAACTCATTCGCGAGCGATTTCATTACGAGACCGATTACCGGTTTCTTGGTGTCCTCGGCTTTCCCAACGCTGGCCACAAACAGCACCAGGGGTAAACCCAGCGAGATGATCGCAAGCACTCTACGCATTCTTTTCATGTTTATCTCCTCCGATGGTTAATTCGGGATGATGATCCGCTGATACTTTCTCATGACCGATCGCCGCCATTTGTGCGACGCTCAGGCACCTCAACAAAGGGGTGATAATCCCCGTAGACAAAAGAACTTTCATGGCTTTGGAGGAACAACGGCGCCGCGACGGCAACGCCGGTACGGTGACGGTTCGTTCCGGAGGGATTTGCAGTGTGACTTTATTTGTAAGCGCGTTTTGGGCGCAAACGTTTGCACGTGACCTTATGAACTAGGTTCGTCCAGGTCAAGTGTTATCGTCACCGCCGCGCAGGGCCAACGTGACCTGGGCGTCCCGCCGGTGATCTCGACTGAAGCTAACTAAAATGCCGAAGTTGAGAAGTCGTGCTCGTGCTCGTGCTCGCCCTCGAGAATCTGCATATCTCGCGCTCAGAGCGATGGAACAAAATAATTACCGAAGGATCGGGCTCTCTTTTCAGCGCCCAAGTCCCACAGATCGAGCACGAGCACGACGACGAGCACGAGCACGATTCCCCCAACTTCGGAATCTCGACTGAGACGCCAGTGTGACACCACATCACACCATCGGCCGAAATTTTCCCACAACTTCGCACAACCGCTCGGTCATCTGACCAAGCGAACAATGTTCGACCGTCCGCGTTAACTCCTCGAAGACGTTGCCTCCATTATCGACCACTTCTGATAGGCGGTCCAGGCACCGCTCGGATTCTTCGGCATGCCGTTTTTCAAAATCCTGCAAGCGATCCAGTTGTAGTCGCTTCTGCTCCTTCTGGGTACGCATCATCCGGACCTCAGGCCAGTCCCTACCCTGATCAAAATATCGATTCAAGCCGATCACTGGACGAACCCCGTCGTAAATCTGGTTTTCCAACATATGGCCGGACGCTTGAATCTGGCTCCGCTGATAGCGGCGTTCGACTGCGCCAAGCACACCGCCCTGCTGCTCAATTTCACGAAATTCTTCCAGGATCGCTTCTTCGACAGCGTTACCAATCACTTTCATGCCGGGAGATCCCGGGAGGGTGTTCATCATATGCCTAAACAACCCGCTTTCTTCGAGCAAGATGGCCTGAGCGTGAGCAGCGTACCGGGCGTATTCTTCACTCGGCGTGGTAAAAGGTTCATCGGCAGAATTGCTGTGACAGGAATTTGTCGCGTTCATGCAAGCCAGCATCAACTCCACAGCTGTGCGCGTGAGGTTGTTGTGCCAATCCGCAGCAATGAGCGAGCGGCCGCTGGTCTGAGTGTGCAACTTCAGAATCTGCGCCCGGTTGCCTCCGCCAAACACCTCGCGCATGCCAATCGCCCAGATCTTTCGGCAAACGCGTGCGAGCGCGACGTACTCGACATCCAACCCGCAATCCAGAAAAAACGAGAGACGCGGCCCAAATACGTTCACATCCAAGCCGCGATTCCGGAAATAGTCCACGTAAGCAAAACCATTCGAAAGGGTGTAGGCCGCTTGCTGAACCGGAGTCGCGCCTGCTTCGGCGATGTGGTATCCGCTGATCGAGATCGGATACCAACGTGGCATCTCACGAGAAGAATAATCCACCATATCCGCCAGAAACCGCAGCGATGGTTCGATTGGGAAAATCAACTCGTTCTGGGCCTGCACTTCCTTCAAGACATCGGCTTGGATCGTTCCGCGCAATTTAGGGCCGACGTCCGGGCCAAATCGATGCTTCGCCGCGACCAGGAACATGGCGAGGAGAATCGGCGCCGGGCCGGAGATCGTCATTGAAACCGAGACATTCGGCTGATCGAGCGCGAATCCGGCGTACAGCCGCTCCATATCTTCCACCGTGTCAATCGCTACCCCGCCCTCCCCGATCTTGCCGAAAACTCCGTCGGCTGCTGCGCCCACGCCATAAAGCGTTGGGCCATCAAACGCTGTGCTCAACCGCTTGCTCCGCTGGTTGCGCGAAAGGTAGTGAAATCGTGCATTTGTGTCCTCAGCCAGGCCCAAGCCAGCAAACAGCCGTGTTGGTTCTTCGATGAATGGCTTTTCGTGGTTCCTACGATTTTCGTTCTCCTTCGAGTTTATCGCTGCCGGTTCAAGATACTGCTCCGGATAAGCAGCCGTTAGATAAGGGAATTCGCCCGGCAATCCTTCTTCGCAAAGGAAGCGCGCAATTTCTCCGGCTTCATCCAAATCCGGCAAAGCCAGGCGCGGTAACCGTAGCCCGGTGGGGGTTACCGTTGTTCCAATTCGAGCCTTTGCCTCTTGCCACTTCTGCAGGATCTGCTGGCCAAATTCATGATCGGTCCGCGCTTTCCGGATCTGGCTAACGACGAAGCGCCGGTATTCTTCGATGGCCAAAACAACTTGTCCGAGAGGAGTCATTTGGGAGTGTCAGTACCGGTACCAGTACCAGTGAATAGTAGCTCAAAAAGCTGATCAACGCCTGTGTCGCGATGCCGGTTCGCCTGGGTGCAGAGTAAGCTTTGGCCTTTTCGATTCGTGCGAATCCTGGATTCGATTTCCGTCAGGGCAGTTCGAGCGCCCCGCAGGTCCGCCTTATTCACGACAATCACATCCGCCACGTCAATCATCGCGATCTTCTGAAGCTGTATTCGACTCCCATAGTCCGGCGGCATCACCAGGACGGACTGGTCGACCAGATGCCGGTCAACTCCGAAAGGGATCGCTTCCTGACCAGTGCCAACCGTCTCCATCAATATGAATTCGAATAGATTGCTCTCCGCCAAAATTCTGAGGCACCGGTCAGTAGAAAGGCTGAGACCTCCAGTCATACCGCGCGTGCCAATACTCCTCATGAAGACTCGGTCATGCTGCGAATATATCATCGTGGCCCGGTCACCGAGCAGCGCACCCGAACCAACGATACTGGGGTCGTGCGAGAGAATGGCCGCTCGCCGATCTGCGGCATGCGAATGAAGAAAGCGCAAAACCAACTCATCGATCAAAGTTGTTTTGCCAGCGCCTCCGGGACCGGTCAAACCGATCACCTTAGTGCTACGGACACGTTTACTCGCTGCCGACGCCGTTTCAGAAGCCTGCGGCGGCAAACCGCTTCCGTTATCGGCCAGGGTCAATTGTCGCGATAGAAATTGATCGCTGCCTGCGAACGCCAATTCGTAGGGAAACCGGGCCACATCACCATAACCGCCCCTCAAGTATTTCACCATCTCCTCAAGCGGTGTACCGGCGAAGAAGATCCGGTCAACGCCGTGGCCGTACATGATTTGAGCATCCGCGTGGGTAATGGTTCCGCCACCTCCGCCGAAAAGCTTTATCGGCGGGGCAAGCCGGCGTTGCTCCAAGAGGTCAACGACTTCCCCAAAAAACTCAATGTGGCCGCCGTTATACGTCGAAAGCCCGATTGCGACCACATCCTCCTGAACTGCCGCGCGAGCGATGTCTCTCGCCGAGCGGTGATACCCTAGGTAGATGACTTCAATCCCATGGCGAATGAATTCCAAGTTAATCGTGTTTATGGCGCTGTCGTGACCGTCGCAAATTGGGACCGCTGTCAAGATGCGAATTGGGGACATAAGAGTTCGGGGTTCGGGGTTTGGAGTTTGGGGTTTGGGGTTTGGGGTTTGGGGTTCGGGATTCGGTGAACTGTGAACTCTGAACCCCGAACTCCAAACCCCGAACTCCACACCCCGAACCGTTAAGTCACTCCTCAAGAACCGCGTCGGACAGATCGTTCCGGTCGTTCGACAAGCGCGGGAAATGTTCAGCCAGAACGTCGCCGACCTTGGTGACCCCAACGACGATTGCTTCTGTAAAATCTCCG
>JAFAJU010000162.1 GCA_019236035.1 Verrucomicrobiota bacterium
TGGCAGATAGTTGCGACATGCTTTCTTCTGGGCCCAGGCAGGGGCCGAAGTCGGCCATTCTGAACTCCTGCAACTCCTGACTCCTGAACTCCTAAAGAAAAAAGGCCGCCTCAGTGGGCGGCCTTCCCGAATTCGGTTAATTCAAAACTTAGGTCAAGACTTCTTGCGGAATGTCGATCGGCTTCTCTTTCTTGCTTAGGGCCCGACGCAGTTTGGCCAACGCGATATTCTGCAGCTGCCGGATTCGCTCCCTCGTGACGCCGAATTTTTTGCCGACTTCTTCGAGAGTTTTCGGTTTGCCACCGTCCAACCCGAATCGCTGGAAGATAATCTTCCGCTCGCGGTCGTCCAACACCTCCAAAAGCTCGCTGACTTCGTCGCGCAAGTTCTTGTCCCTGAGCAGCTCAAACGGCGTCTGCGCGTCTTCGTCGCCGACGATCTCGCCAAATTCAGTCGAGTCATCATCGCTAATCGGCGCATCAAGAGAGGCCGGCCGAATCGAAACCGTCTTCAATTGAGAAACCTTACCGCTGGAAATACCGATCTCTTCGGCCAGCTCTTCGTCGGTCGGTTCTCGGCCTAGTTCCTCGCTCATTTGCAGCGAGACTCGGCGCATCTTGGAGATCTTATCGACCAAATGGACCGGAAGCCGAATGGTTTTACTCTGGTTCGCCAGAGCTCGCTTGATCGATTGTTTGATCCACCAAGCGGCATAGGTACTCAGCTTGCCCCCCTTTGCCGGGTCAAAGCGTTCGACGGCCTTCATTAGACCGATATTTCCTTCAGAAATCAGATCGAGGAGCGGAAGCCCTAAATTCGCGTAGTCATGGGCAATTTTAACGACCAATCGGAGGTTTGCCTTGATCATCAAAGCGCGCGCCTCTCTGTCACCCTTCTTAATACGCGCGGCCAGCTCAATCTCCTCCTGTGGAGTCAGCAGCGGGATCTGCCCGATCTCCCTAAGGTAAATCTTAATGCCCGTATCAGAATCTTCACCAGCCATAAAAAAATATTACACTCGTGTTAACTTTTAAGCAGCCAACCTGTTCCATCCATGTTTGCCCCATCTGCGGCAATTAGGGAACGAAAAGTTAACCACATTAAACAAACCTGAACTTCGACAGCTTTCCCTGACGAAATGTTCAATGGTTTTCACTGGTCCCCCAATTTTTTACCACCCTCACTTGCCACCCGGTCAGGCTATCCGGTCGCAAGATTCCGGCGGTCACTTCTTTAGTCGCAACATTCGAAGCCATTTGCCCCTCGGCCCACATGGTATTACCCTCGCTAGCGCGACTTTATTCCTAAAATTCGTTCCAACGCTGGCTTTCGGACTTGGAAGGTGTCGAGTTAAGCCCGACTCCGCCAAAAAGTCAAGCCCGTTTAGTGCTTCCTCTTGCCTTATCGGATCGCAAATGATTTGTTCTCACTTTTAAGATACCGTTCGGTGCCGATTCATTCCATCGGCCCTACTGACAACTGAGACCGCGTCAACATTTTGCAAAACGCCAATACAAGCGTTTGACGGCCAGGTTTTGAATCCCATTCGATCCGGCTTTCTTTCCCGAATGTTGAATTCGTGCTCGCGCTTTGGCTCGTGATAGCCAAAATCCGGATCGCAATGCCCCACTTCATTGAGCCGACCGGGGGAACAAAATGACTGCCGGAGGGCCTCACTGGGTCGCTTTGGCCATTTTTGTCGGGCTGTTTTTGGTTGTTACGGTACTCGGGTTTCTCGCAGCACGTTGGAAACGGGGTGACTTGAATTTGCTCGACGAATGGGGGCTCGGCGGACGGAGATTCGGTATTGTTATTAGTTGGTTTCTCCTTGGGGGAGATCTTTATACGGCTTATACGATCATCGCCGTACCGGCGCTTGTTTACAGCCTGGGTGCTTACGGCTTTTTTGCTATCCCTTACGCGGTTATCACTTATCCCTTTGTCTTTGCGGTCATGCCGCGGTTCTGGACCGTTTGTCACCGCGCCGGCCACCTCACCGCGGCGGATTTTGTAAGCGAACGCTTCGGCTCTCCCGCGCTCGTAATCGCGGTCGCGCTCACAAGTCTGATTGCGACCATGCCTTACATCGCCCTTCAACTGGTGGGAATTCAGGTCGTGATTGCCGCCCTTGGGCTGGGCACAGGCGAGTTTCCGCTGATTATCGCGTTCGTCATCCTGGCTGCCTATACCTACACCAGCGGCTTGCGAGCCCCGGCAATGATTGCATTTGTGAAGGACGTCCTGATATACATCGTGGTCATAGCAGCAGTGCTTGTGATTCCTGCACGGCTCGGCGGATATGGCGCCGTGTTCGATGCGGCCGAGAAATTCTTCCAGGCTAAAGGCGGACCCTCAGGGCTAATACTCAAACCTGCTCAGATGCTGCCGTTTGCATCGCTCGCCCTCGGTTCTGCGTTTGCCCTGTTCATGTACCCGCATTCCATAACCGGGATCCTGAGTTCCTCGAGCTCTCGGACGGTTCGATGGAACACAATTCTATTGCCTGCCTATACCGTGCTCCTCGGGCTGATCGCTCTTCTTGGCTATATGGCCATTGCCTACAATGTCAGAGTGACCAACCCAAACGAAATCGTTCCCGCACTTTTTCTACGTATTTTTCCAGAATGGTTTGTCGGATTAAGCTTCGCGGGCATCGCCATTGGTGCTCTCGTGCCCGCCGCCATCATGTCTATCGGAGCAGCCAATTTGTTTACCCGAAATCTTTGGAAACCGTTAGTCCAGCCCGGAATCAGCCCGACAGAGGAGGCCGTCATAGCAAAACTCGTCTCGCTGCTGGTCAAATTAGGTGCCTTGATGTTCATTATTTTTTTGCCGACGCAGTATGCAATCGATCTTCAGCTTTTGGGCGGTATCTGGATCCTGCAAATTTTCCCGGCTGTTGTGCTTGGTCTCTATCGGACGCCGCTCCGCGGTCAGCCCCTCTTTCTTGGTTGGACGGCCGCCATGGTGGTGGGAACCTCGCTCTTCATTTTGGCGGGTTTAAAGCCGGTAATTTCAATTCCGTTATTTGGCGGAACCTACGCAATTTATGTGGGCATCCTTGCGCTCGTGGTTAACCTCATTATTAGCCTGGGCGCATCGAGTCTGGTCTTCAACCAGAGAGGAAGATTGTGATCGCGATCTATTCCGCCCCGCGTTTGGCCGCGGCACGCTTCGGCCTGATGTCCTTGTAGTGTCTCGTGAGCCACGTCGCGAGCCCGTCCAATCCGGGAAAGAGCATTCGCTCGTTCACGTTCGCCTGGTCGAGCTTGTCGCGTATCTCCCACTTGAGCGTCGCTGGGATGATGATTTGGAAATGTTTCACTTCGACTTCAGGGCGTTGCAGCCAACTGCTTAGAATCACTTCAGGGCGAGACATCATCGAGAAGAGCGCATGCTGGTTGACGATACGCTCATCCAAGGATCTGGGTTCGAAGAAGACCACGAAAGGCTCCGGCTGCAGACTTTCCAACTCTCGAAGCGATTCGACCGCCTGGTCCAAAAGTTCCGCGGTAAAAACGTGAGCTCCTTCCGCTTTAATTATCGCTCCAAGCTTGTTCGGCAAGTAGTTCACAGAATTGACGTAGTCCACCGCCCAGATCATCCCGTCACGATCATACTTTGTGAAGTCGGACGTCGCGAAGTGCAGTGCCACCAGAGGCGAATAGGTCCAGTCGAGCAATCGAGTTGGCAATCCGTGGTGCTGACCCAACGCGAGCCAGAACCAAAGATTGCGCGGAGAGTCCGAGCGCTGAGAGTATTTAATGAAGTTCCGGAGCAGGTGACGTTCGAGATGCGACTCTCCAAGGCGGTTGAGGGTTGTGCTGAGATCATAGGCCCGGTCTGCGAGACCACGGTAGACGTAAGAAGAGCGGTAGCGATGCAGGTCTTCCGCCCATGAGTCATGGTACAACGCATCATAAAGTTTGGACCAGGACTTAACTCGAATGACCAGTGGTTTCATCGCAAGTCGGTACGCGCTTACATCGTCTTACTTTGCTCGAAGCCAAAATCTTACACCATGGAGTAATGGCGGCTATTCCACAGTAACTCTACGGTCGTCGAAACCACGAGCGGACGTCGAGGAGATTCCGTCGACTAAAGATCAACTAAAACTCAATGCAGCTGCCGAGATGAATCCATTGTTAATCATCGAACCAGTCACCGGAACCTTACTTTCAGTGGGGACGCAAGCAATGCTCCCCGCAAGCCACACGACACTAAAGGCGGAAAAGCGACCGGCGAAAAACTCCGTTCCTGTTCAGTGGTCGCCCCAAAGATTCGAAGAACTGTTCACGGGAATTTTTGCGATGTTGTCTGTCGTATACCTGGTTGGGGCCGCCGGCTTCACTGGTATGTTATTTTTCTACGCCCTGTCTCACTGATCATCGTCAGGTAGGCGAAGCGTCCCGCTTTGCACTTCAGAACCGAGCGCTAAGTAGGCGAAGCGTCCCGCTTTGCAATTCAGAACCGAGCGCTAGGTAGGCGAAGCGTCCCGCTTTGC
>JAFAJU010000177.1 GCA_019236035.1 Verrucomicrobiota bacterium
TCGGCCCGGCCAGGCAACGCCGGGTCGTCTAAGAGGCAGACGCGTCTGTAGACTGCTTCCAGCTGATCGGTAATGTGATCCCAATCGAAAAACTGAGCGGCGAAAGCGTATCCCTGTTCGCCTAGGCGGCGGGCCAATTTGGAATCATCTAAAAGGCGCAGCACCGCATCCGCAATCGCCGCTGGATTCTTCTCGGGCACGAGCAGGCCGGTCTCTTCGTCCTTAATAACATCCACGATCCCCCCAACCGCCGACGCCACCACCGGTTTAGAGTTTTGCAAAGCTTCGATCAGCACGACGCCAAGCCCTTCAGTATCTCCCCGATCATCATAAATCGCCGGGTGTACGTAAATTGTGCAGGACCGGAACAGTTCGCTTAGACGTTCGTTAGAAACGAAGCCCGCGAACTCTACCCGATCAGCTACGCCCAGTTCGCGGCTTAAGGTCTCCCATTCCGGCCGGCAATGGCCGTCGCCGGTGATGACCAACCGGGCTTGATGCCTGGCGAGAATCAGCGGCATTGCCCTGAGGAGGTAGTTGACACCTTTGCGCTGGATCAAACGACCCGAAAAGAGAAGAAGCGGAATTTCAGTCGATTGACTACTCGCATTGTGACCGATGTGTACTGTTGCCCCATAAGGGATAACCTGCGCTTGTTGCCCGGAGATTTTCTGAATCAGATTTGCGGTATGGCTGCTGTTGGCGGTGACTGCATCGGAGTGGCGCAGGCAACTAGCCAACAGAGCGGTTGACATTTTGTTCCGAAGGGCCAACGCAATCTCTGCACCGTGGCACGAGGAGACAACTTTTACCCGCGCCAACCTGACCGGTAACAACGCCATCAATCCGTGCGGAAACGGCCAATGAACATGCAAAATATCAATACGTTTTTCCCGGCAGATTTTCCAGGCTGACCAGATTCCCGACAGAAGGTAGGTCAGCGTAAGAATCTTCAGAAACGGATTTTTCTTGAGCTTGTTCGGCGCGCCCTCTCCATGGGTTAATTTTTCCAGGCGACAAGCTGCGTAACGGAATCGCCGGACCTCAATTCCGTCGATCAGGTGATTCTTCGAGCCGGAGTACGCAGCCGCGATAACTGTCACCTCGTGCCCGCGAGCGGCGATTCGATTGACCGACTCCCGCAGCCACGGCACCTCGTGGTCCTCATGAAACCGCGGATAGGTTGAGGTTATGACCCCGATTCGTAACGAGCGCCGGCCGCAGTGAGTGACGGTTTCCATAGAAGGATCTCGGGGTAATCCCGTGCCCCGGTAGGAATGCGCTCCCGTGCGTGCGCGTCCCTAATTCATGTGGACACACTACGCCGGTGTACGCAGAAGCGCTTCCTTACCGGGAACAGGACACAAGCCGCGCTCTATCAGACGAGCTTAAACGCGAATTCATTCAGGTTTGTGAAAAAAATCTGCTGCTGCGTGTTCAGTGCCAGTGCCAGTGGCGCCAAGATCCACCCTCAATATTAAACGAGCGGTACATCTCCCAAAGGACCTGAAATCTGTGGAATAAATCAAATGCGAGGGACGCGGTCCCCACTGGCACTGACACTCGCACTGGCACTCATCCAGACGCCGCGAGTTTTGTTTCGAGCGCGCGGATCACAGCAGGCGCACCCCCCTTTTGAATAATTTCGTCAAATTGTGCGCGATAGTTGGCGACGAAACTGACTCCTTCAATGAGCACGTCGTAGATCCGCCAGCCGGTCGGAAGTCTTATCAAGCGATAGACCACCGCAACGGGCTCGTTGCCCGAGGAAGGGATAACCCTGGTGGGAAATTCACGCCTGTCAGGCGCGAGATCGGTCGGTGTGCCGTAAACAATTTTTGGTCGCTGCGTGCCGACAACGCGAGCGGAGTAGGTCCGAATTAGCAATTCGCTGAAGAGATCAATAACGCGCTTTTGGTCGGTTGCGGAAAATTGTCGCCAGCCAGGACCCATGGCCTGACGGGTGACCAGGTCGAAAGCGAAACATTTTTCCAGCGCCGGTCGTACTCGCGCAGGCAGGTTTCCGGTTCCGTGGCCGGAGTATGCGATCGAAAGAATTTCGTCTATGGAACCATGAAGCATGGTTGCAGGATCGTCGGCGGAAGCGGCGCCGGAGAGGCGTACGAAACCAAGGAAGAGTACTACCAGAGCGGACCTTAGGTGGGATCGGAACAGGTCGCGACGCATACTTATTTTGGCGCGGAGGAAGAGGGTGAAGGTGATGATGAAACGTTACCAAAGGCGAAACGGCTGATGAGCGATTCCAGATCCACAGCGGACTCAGTGTCGGTGATGGTGCCACCGGGCGCCAGGTTTTTGCTGTCGGCCCCTGGGGCGAGCGCGATGTATTTGTCTCCGATTAGCCCGCTGGTTTTGATCGACGCAATCGTGTCGGTGGGCAGGTTCACATCCTTTCTCACATGCAAGCGAACGACGGCGGCGTATTGTGAATCCAAGTCGATCCTTTCCACCCGTCCGACCGGTACGCCCGCAATGAAAACCTGGCTGCCAGCCTTGAGTCCGCCGATGTTTGTGAATCTTGCGTTTACTTCGTAGGTGGAACCACCAATGGCCGCGCCGGTGCTCGCCTGCACCGCGAACCAGACAACCGCGGCGATGCCGAGGAGAACAAACGCGCCGACAGACAGTTCGAGGTTGGATCGATTCATGCCAAAAACGAGTTATTTTTCAAGGCCGGTCCGATGTGTGACGATATTGTCGCCAAAGCTTCGCACAATGCAATCGTCGGAGGCGGCGAATTCGACCGGAGTTCCCTCAAATTGGATCCGGCCCTCTTCAAGCAATGCGGCGCGATCGCTGGCGGCGAGTGCCTCTGGTACATCATGCGTCACTACGACGGCGGTGAAGTCAAATTCCTGCTTGTAACGGAGGATCATTTCGAAAACTGCGCTGCGCGCCGGCGGATCGAGGCCGGCTGTCGGTTCATCGAAAAGGACCAGTTCGGGTCGCGTGACCAGCGATCGAGCTAGAGCAAGGCGTTTTTGCATTCCCCCAGACATCTGCGCTGGAAAGTGATCGGCAAATTTGTCTAGTCCGAGGCTTTTCAAGGCATCGCGAGCGACTTGTGCAATTTCGCGTCTGCCGAACCGGGTGGTTTGTTCCAAGGGCAGGGCAACGTTTTCGAATGCGGTCAGAGAGTCAAACAGGGCGTTGCCTTGAAACAAGTAGCTGCTACGCCCGCGAAAACCGTCCAGGCCGACGGCAAAACGAATCTCGCCGGCGTCGGGGGTGAGCAGGCCGGCTAAACACTTTAGGAAAACCGATTTTCCGGTCCCGCTTCGTCCGAACACCGAGACGATGCTGCCACGAGGCACCACCAGGTTGACCGATGCCAGGACAACCTGCTCGCCGAAGATCTTGCGCAGACCGCGGACCTCCAGAATGGGTGGAAGCGAAGCGTCGATCATACAAGAAAAGACGTAATCAAGTAGTCCGTGGCCAACGTGGCAATACTCGCCAAGACGACTGCCCTGGTGGTCGACACACTTACTGCGCGTGACCCCGAAACTCCGATCCGACGATGCGTTGTGAACCCGCTGTGGCAGCAAATCAAGATAGTGATAACGCCAAAAAAAACCGCCTTAAAAAGACATGCGCGCACGTCGGCGGGCCGGATCGCCGAATGCACCGCCGACCAGTAAACGCCACTATCCAATCCGAGCAAGACCGAGCCCGAAAGATATCCGCCAGCCAGCCCGACCAGGGTAAAGGCTA
>JAFAJU010000212.1 GCA_019236035.1 Verrucomicrobiota bacterium
AGTCTGATTGCCGAACGAATAATTACCGAGTACCTGTTACTTCAGGTCAACGGTAACCCGGTGAGGAGCTTAGATATTCAGGAAGCGCGCAGGAACGGCAGTTATGATTAATTCCAACACACCACATAAGATAGATGAACCTCTCGCGTCCGAGAAGGTGCAGGTTGATCGGAAGGTCTTCTTCCTTGATCTCAAAGAGAACGAACGCGGGCGGTTTCTGAAAATCACGGAAGATGTTAGTGGGCGCCGGGACACCATCATGCTTCCTGCCAGCGGATTTCAGGATTTCGTAGAGGCGCTCACGCGCATTGTCGAGATCGAGCAGCGCTTGTAGGCGGTAGGGCGAGGACTTCGGCGAGCTCAGTCGAGCCGCGGCGCGTGACATAAAGTAGGCGAAGCGTCCCGCTTTGCACTCTTCTGAACTAAGCAACGTGACGCTTCGCCTACGTCGTACCGCGGCTCGGACGGAGCGGCTCGACTGAGCTCGCCGAAGTCCCCGCCCTACCGGCCGCGGAACGCGACCCTACCATCGGTGTTTGACGTTTCGGATAGGTCCGGTAATCTGCCAACGCCCATGCCTAAGAACACAGATCTTCATAAGATTCTGCTAATCGGTTCCGGGCCCATCGTTATCGGTCAAGGGTGTGAGTTTGATTATTCGGGGGTCCAAGCCTGTAAGGCACTCAAGGAAGAAGGGTACGAGGTGGTTTTGGTGAATTCCAACCCGGCCACCATCATGACAGACCCGGAGTTCGCCGCGCGAACTTATATTGAGCCGATTACAGTTGCGGTCATCGAACGAATCATCGACCGCGAGAAACCCGACGCGCTGCTGCCTACCCTGGGCGGCCAGACGGCTCTCAATGCCGCCATGGAGCTTTATCGCGCGGGGATACTAGACAGATACAACGTTCGACTCATCGGCGCGAATGCGGAAGCTATCTCGAAAGGCGAGGATCGCCAACTGTTCAAAGAGGCCATGCAACGCATCGGCCTGGACGTTCCGCGTTCGGGCACCGCGCATACGGTCGCCGAAGCAAGGGAAATTGCGGCCATGGTTGGATCCTTTCCGCTCATTGTCCGGCCGGCGTTTACCCTCGGCGGCGCCGGCGGCGGCGTCGCCTATAACCGTCAAGAGTTCGAGGAAATTGTTCATCGCGGATTGGATCAATCTCCCGTCAGTGAAGTGCTGATCGAAGAGTCGCTGCTCGGTTGGAAGGAATTCGAGATGGAGGTCATGCGTGATCGGGCAGACAACTGCGTAGTGATCTGCTCAATCGAAAATTTCGATCCCATGGGCATTCACACCGGCGATTCCATCACCGTAGCCCCGGCGCAAACACTGACCGATCGCGAGTATCAGATCATGCGCGATGCTTCGTTTGCAGTCATTCGTGAAATCGGGGTCGAAACCGGCGGATCAAATATCCAATTTGCGGTCAATCCGCAGAACGGGCGCATGGTTGTGATCGAGATGAATCCGCGAGTCTCCCGGTCTTCCGCGCTGGCGTCGAAGGCCACCGGGTTTCCGATCGCAAAGATCGCCGCTAAGCTGGCCGTTGGGTACACTTTGGACGAAATCCCGAACGACATCACGCGCGAGACGCCAGCTAGTTTTGAACCGGTCATCGACTACTGCGTGGTCAAGATTCCCAGATTCACTTTCGAAAAGTTTCCTCAGGCTGATCCAATCCTCACCACCCAGATGAAAAGTGTGGGTGAAGCGATGGCCATCGGACGAACGTTTAAAGAGTCACTGCAGAAGGCGCTCCGATCACTCGAAATTGGACGATTCGGTCTAGGCGCAGACACGAAGGATCGTGAGCCCCGTGACGCTTCAGGCGCGTGGGATCTTGAGGAAATCCGGCGCAAGCTGGTGAACGCCTCCTGGGACCGAATCTTTTATCTCCGATACGCGTTGTTAGCAGGATTTACGGTAGAGAGCATCCGGGAGCTCACCGGTATCGACCCCTGGTTTCTCGAGAATATCCGGCAGATCGTTGCGGAAGAGCAAAGGATTGCCGATGGCTCGCTGAACCTTCGACGGGCAAAGCAACTCGGATTTTCGGATCGGCAACTCGCTCATCTGACCAAATCGACCGAAGCCGATGTGCGCACACAGAGAATCAAGGAAGATGTGCTCCCTACGTACCGGTTGGTCGACACATGCGCCGCCGAGTTTGAAGCCTATACGCCGTACTATTATTCGACTTACGGCGAAGAAAATGAGGCCCGCGAGGGTGAGCGAAAGAAAATCATGATACTCGGTGGTGGCCCCAATCGGATCGGTCAGGGGATCGAGTTCGATTACTGTTGCGTGCACGCGGCTTTCGCACTGAAAGAAGAAGGCTTCGAGACGATCATGGTCAACTCCAATCCGGAGACTGTTTCCACCGATTACGATACCAGCGACAAACTCTACTTCGAACCGCTCACTCTCGAAGATGTCCTAAACATCTACCAACACGAAAAATGTTGGGCGGCGATTGTGCAGTTTGGCGGCCAGACTCCACTCAATCTCGCGAACGCTCTTCAAGCAAACGGCGTCAACATCGTCGGCACACAACCGAAGAGCATCGAAATGGCAGAGGACCGCAAACATTTTTCCGCGCTGCTGAATCGCCTCGGCCTCAACCAACCGCCGAGTGGAACAGCTATCAATGAGCAGGAAGCGGTGAATGTCGCTGCTGCGATCGGCTATCCTGTGCTAGTCCGGCCCTCATTTGTCCTCGGAGGGCGCGCTATGGAAATAGTCTACCAGGAGGACGACCTGCGTCGATACATCCGGACCGCCGTCGAGGCGAGTCCCGAGCGACCTGTCCTCGTCGATCGTTTTCTCGAAGACGCCATCGAGGTGGATGTCGATTGTATCTCCGATGGGGAAGTTTCCGTGATCGGAGCGATTATGCAGCATATTGAAGAAGCTGGAATCCATAGTGGAGACAGCGCCTGCGTTATACCGGCTTTCTCCCTTTCGGAAAAGGTCTTGAGCACCATCGAATCCGCTACTAAAGCGATGGCGCGTGAACTCGAAGTTCGGGGACTGATGAATGTGCAGTTCGCGATCAAAGATCACGAAGTCTATGTTCTTGAGGTGAATCCCAGAGCCTCGCGCACCGTGCCGTTTGTTAGCAAAGCGATCGGCATACCGCTGGCCAAGCTCGCCGCCAAAGTGATGGCCGGAAAATCGCTGCGGGAACTCGGCTTCACTCGTGAGATCGTACCCGATCATTATTCCGTGAAGGAAGCGGTCTTCCCTTTTATTCGCTTTCCAGGCATCGACATCACGCTCGGACCGGAAATGAAATCGACCGGAGAGGTCATGGGGATCGATCAGGATCTCGGGCTGGCCTACGCTAAATCCCAGATGGCGGCGCAACCTTCCCTACCGAGCGAAGGCAACGTTTTTCTAAGTGTTAAGGATGCGGATAAGTCAAGCATCGTGAAACTCGGTAAGGAACTCATCGACCTCGGGTTTAAGATCTATGCTACCAGCGGAACTGCGGCGGCGCTCGCCTCCGCCGGCCTTCGTGTCAATCGCCTTTTCAAATTAAGCGAAGGACGACCTCACGTCATCGACATGATCAAGAACGACGACATCCACCTTATTATCAATACCCCGAGCGGTAAAACACCAAGAAAGGATGAAGTAAAAATACGTAGCTTGGCGGTCGCACGCCGAATCCCAATCCTCACAACGATCAGTGGTGTCGAAGCAAGCATCAGGGCAATGCGCTCAATCCAAACTAAGGGCCTGACCGTAAAGTCGCTGCAGGAGTACCACGTCGCCAAGTGAGGTTTACAGTTTTGAGTTTTGGGTTTTGAGTTTTGCGTCGACCGAGGGTCGTTCGGGCGCCCACTCAAAACTCAAACCCAAAACCAAGACTCAAAACTGACTCCTATGCACAGCATGACGGGTTACGGGCGTGGGCAGGCGGTAGGCGAAGGGGCGAAGGTGGTCGTCGAGATCCAATCGGTCAACAAACGACAAACCGAAATATCGATCAGCCTCCCCTCCGCGTTCGCATCCCTGGAGAATGATATCCGG
>JAFAJU010000280.1 GCA_019236035.1 Verrucomicrobiota bacterium
GCGATTGCAGAATTGACGCGGCAGGCACGCCGCTCCTAGTCGAACCCGCCCATCCAACCTACTAAGGCCATGAGTGCTTTATCCGCTACGCCTACACCCGTCAACCTGAAAGCCGCTAACCAGGATCGGCCCATCACGGCTAACCAGGTCAGCGGTTCGAGCGCGATTAATCCGAATCCGAAGCGGCCAGTTCGCCGTCTCCTCACTCTTTTCGTCATAGGCGCACTTGTTCTCGCCGGCGGTGCCTGCTGGTTTATCTACAGCGCCGGCTATGAGAGTACCGACGATGCGACTATTGAAGCGCACGTGATCCAGGTCAGCCCAAAGATTTCGGCGCACGTCAAAGCGGTCCATTTTGACGATAACTATCAAGTCAAGCGTGGCAGCCTCTTAATTGAACTGGATGCGCGTGACTTTGAAGTCGGTCTCGCCAGCGCCGCCGCCAGTGTGCAATCCGCCAAAAGCAAGCTAACGGAAGCGGCCGCGCAAGAGAACATAGCGCAAGCCGGGCTGGGACAGGTGACAGCGGACCTGGCTAGTGCTCGTGCCACGGCGGATAACGCTGAGTCCGACCTCACTCGCAACGAGCAATTGTACAAGACTCATGTGATCGATCGACGGGAGTATGATGCTTCGGTCGCACAGGCAAAAAGCGCGGTCGCCAATGTGGAGTCTGCAACGAAGAAAGTCGCTTCGCAGGAGGCACAGGTTCACATGGCCTCAGCTCAATATGTCACTGCTTCCGCTGAAGAAAAACAAGCGGAGGCGCAACTGCGGCAGGCGCAGTTACAATTGTCGTACACCAAGATATTCGCCCCTTTTGATGGCCGGGTTACTAAGAAGAGCGTCGAACCGGGCAACTATATCCAGCCAGGTCAGACTCTGTTTTCACTCGTCCCGCCCGACGTTTGGGTCATTGCCAACTTCAAAGAAACTCAGCTGAAGCATATGGAAGTTGGGCAACCGGTATCGGTGCGGGTTGACGCGATACCTGGTCGCGATTTCAACGCTCATATCGAAAGCTTTCAGGTTGGTACCGGCGGCCGGTTCACCTTATTGCCGCCGGAAAACGCTACCGGGAATTTCGTAAAAGTGGTTCAGCGCGTGCCGGTGAAAATTGTTTTCGATGAGCCTCGGGAGACACTCGAACGTTTATGGGCGGGTGAATCAGTTGAACCAAGGGTCAATGTACGCGCTCACCCGGCTGAACGCGGCGATCGTGCTGAGCCGCTCTCCCCGGCCATACTTGGTGCAGGGGACGACGTGGCTGCCTTTGCTCGACAGTGAGTCGCAACACTTCAGTCGAATCCGCACTTATCCGGCGGGCGAACATATGAGTCACACCATTACACCAAGCGGACGTGCGGTGAATCCATGGTGGATCGGATTAACTCTGACGATGGCGACCTTTATGGAGCTGTTGGACACGAGCATTGCGAACGTCTCGTTGCCACACATTGCCGGAGGATTGGGAACCAGCCTCGACGAAGCAACTTGGGTGCTGACCAGTTACCTGGTGGCGAACGCGGTAGTACTCCCTCTCAGCGCGTGGCTCAGTCGGACGTTCGGCCGAAAAAACTATTATATGGCTTGCGTGGCTCTGTTCACGGTCAGCTCGTTGCTGTGCGGGGTGGCTCCGAACCTAGGGCTTTTAATATTGTTCCGAGTGTTCCAGGGGATTGCCGGCGGCGGCTTAGCTCCTTCGGAACAGGCGATGCTGGTTGACGCCTTTCCGCCGGCCAAGCGCGCTGCGGCCTTTGGACTCTATAGCATGGCCATCGTGTTAGCTCCGGCGCTTGGGCCAACTCTGGGCGGGTGGATAACCGATAATTCTTCGTGGCGTTGGATCTTTTTTATCAATATCCCAGTCGGTGTTCTGTCGCTCTTTCTCACCAACCGGCTAGTGACCGACCCGCCAGCGTTTACCCAAGAGCGCCTGCGAATCAAGGCCTCCGGCAAGACCCGGATCGATTACGTTGGGATTCTTTTGTTAGCGGCCGGTTTCGGCAGTCTGGAGGTCGTCCTCGATAAAGGTCAGGAGGACGATTGGTTCGGCAGTCCTTTCATTACCACGTTTACGGTGATCAGCGTGATTGCATTGGTGGTCGCAATTATTTGGGAACTGCGCCACAAAGATCCGGTGGTCGATCTGTCTCTGCTGGCGAATCGGAACTTCGCGCTGGCTTGTGGACTCTTCTTTCTCTTCGGGTTTATCCTGTTTTGTAGCACCGTGCTGGTGCCCCAGCTTCTCCAATCGCTAGACAACTACGATGCCACCACGGCCGGCATGGCCCTCACTCCTGGTGCTCTCGTGATTGTGGCCATGGCGCCTTTCATTGTGCGGCTCATACCGATTGTCGGAGCGAAACGGCTTATATTCATCGGTTTCTTTATTTTAGCCATTGCCGTGTGGCATGTGAGTAACCTCACTCTGCAAGCTGACTATTGGGTCTTCGCTCGCGCTCGCATGCTGCAAGGATTCGGGTTGGGGTTTCTGATCGTGCCGATCACGCAGGTGGCCTACTCCTATCTTCCGCCCGAAAAGAATAATAAAGGGAGCAGTCTTACGAATCTGTTTCGCAACGAGGGGGGCAGTTTCGGTATCACATTCGCGAATGTCGTCTTGGCGCAGCGCGCGCAGTTTCATCAAAGTGTGCTGGCGCAACATTTGACCCCAGAAAGCCAAGTCTATCGCGACTGGCTGCATCAGGTCACTAATGCATTCGTTCACGCAGGATACTCGGCCATCGAGGCAGCGAACCGGGCCGAGGGCCAACTCTACAGCATTTTAAATCAGCAGGCTTCGCTACTCTCTTACTTCGATTGCTTCTTTGGCCTGATTGTTCCTGCCTGTATCGGACTGGTTCTGGCATTGGTCATTAGGAAATTCAATCCCCCTGGGAAGCCGGCCGCCGCTCATTAAGCTGGAAGCCAAGGAGGTCGGTAGGGCGCGGCGAAGCGGTAGGGCGAGGCTCCGCCCGAGCCGCGGCGCGTGACGTCGCGGTGGCCTTTGGTGACGTCACGCGCCGCGGCTCGGACGGAGCCTCGCCCTACCGCTTCGCCGCGCCCTACCGGCCTTTTCGGCCAGCGGCCTCGCACGCTTGACAGCACGCTTGTCTCCGGATCTGCTGGATCGTCATCCGAGAAGAATTATGCGTAAAGTCAATACTAAGGATATTGTCGAGGAGTCCTGGTCATCACCAAAAGGTAAATTTTGTGGGGCAGGCAAAGAGATCTCAGAGGCGTTGGGGCGTAAGCCGCTTTCGACAGACCTCAAAGAGCGGCATCCGTTTGATGTTGAGATCTGCCGGATCCCTCCGGGCAAGAGCGCCTACCCCTATCACTCTCATAGTGCACAATGGGAGTTTTACCATGTGATTTCAGGTAACGGCATCGTCCGGCACAAAGATGGGACGACCGCGATCGAGTCCGGCGACGCGTTCATATTCGCGCCTGACGAACCCCATCAGCTCAGCAACGACAGCTCGCTGGACCTTATCCTTTATGTGGTAGCGGACAATCCGATTGGCGAGTCAAACTATTATCCCGACAGCCAGAAGTGGGCGGTCCGCTCACCGGAACGTCGACTTGTTCGCGCCGACGTAATGGGGTACTACGATGGCGAAGAGTAAACTGTAGGTTGGCCGGTTTCCGCGGGCCTCCCGCTTTGTATCGATCTCAAAAAGAAGCAAAGCGGGACGCTTCGCCTACATCTTCGTGTTCGCCGACACGCCGGTGCACCGATACCTCATCTTTTTGCGGTTGCGTACTGGTTATACCGACACAGCTGCTTTTGTGGACGCGACTATGTAGTCCCGGTTCAAGCGCGAGATAAAGGTGGCACTCACCTCTGCTGGGCAAATGGCCTCGCATTCATAGTGATTTCTGCAGTTACCGAAGCCGAGTTCATCCATCTTTCGAACCATGTGGAGAGCTCGGCTGTCCCGTTCGGCTTGGCCTTGGGGCAAAAGTCCGAGGTGCGAGACTTTCGCGGCCACAAATAGCATCGCGGAGGAATTGGGGCAGGCCGCCACGCAAGCGCCACATCCAATACATGCGGCTGCTTCCATCGCGAGATCCGCATCATGCTTCGGCACAGGCAACGCGTTGGCTTCCGGAGCGGATCCGGTTCGAACATCGATGTACCCGCCGGCCTCGATGATTCGGTCAAACGCGCCTCGGTCGACCACGAGATCCTTGACTGGCAAAAACGCAGCGGCGTGGAACGGCTCGATCCATATCGTGTCTCCGTCCTTAAATCGCCGCATGTAAACCTGGCACGTCGTACCCTTGCCCGGCCCGTGAGGAACTCCGTTGATTACCAACGAGCACATTCCGCAAATACCCTCGCGGCAATCGGAATCGAAAGCGATCGGATCCTCGCCTCGTTCACTGAGCACCTCATTGAGAATATCGAGCATCTCAAGAAACGAGGCTTGGGAGGGGATATCTTTGGCTTCGTAATCCTTGAAAGATCCGGGCGAGCGCCCATCCTTTTGCCGCCAGACTTTCAGCTTAAAGTTCACTTGTAGCTTCGTTGGGTAAGTTTCACATTTTCGAAAGCCAGCGGCTCTTTTACAAGGTTCGGTCTCGCCTCCTGACCGGCATACTCCCACGCAGAGACATAACAATAATCGTTGTCGTTTCGAAGAGCCTCACCTTCTTTAGTTTGATGCTCGGTACGAAAATGACAGCCGCACGACTCGTTCCGTTCTAAGGCGTCAAGGCACATCAGTTCGGCAAATTCCAGAAAGTCTGCGACTCGGCCGGCGTGTTCGAGCGCCTGATTAAATTCTTCGCCGTCGCCCAGAACGTTGACGTTTCCCCAGAACTCTTCACGCATTGCCGGGATTTTCTGCAGCGCCTCATTCAAACCTTGAGCATCCCGAGTCATTCCGCACTTGTCCCAAACCAAAAGCCCGAGTTCCCGGTGAAACGTCGTCACCGTCTTCTTTCCTTTGGCCGAAAGCAGCCGCTTGATCCGGTCACGGACTTCCTGCTCGGCAGCCTTAAATTCGGGCCGATCAGGCGAAACCTTTTTGCCTAACTGAGACGCCAGATAGTTCGCGATGGTGCTCGGAATCACGAAATACCCATCAGCCAGCCCTTGCATGAGGGCACTAGCTCCAAGCCGGTTCGCTCCGTGATCGGAAAAGTTCGCTTCTCCCAGGACATGCAGACCCGGAACATTGCTCATCAAATTGTAGTCTACCCAAAGCCCGCCCATCGTGTAATGCACCGCCGGATAGATCCGCATAGGCGTTTCGTAGGCATTTTCGTCCGTGATATTCAGGTACATCTCGAACAGGTTGCCGTACCGTTCCCGAATGGTGTTCTCCCCGTGCCGTCGGATTGCGTCAGAGAAATCCAAATAAACGCCGAACCCCCCGGGGCCGACGCCACGTCCGTCGTCGCAGACTTCTTTCGCATTTCGCGACGCGATGTCGCGCGGCACGAGGTTACCGAAACTAGGATATTTTCGCTCCAGATAGTAGTCTCGTTCTTTTTCCGGGATTTGATTGGGCGCTCTCGAGTCGCCCTTCTTATTGGGA
>JAFAJU010000436.1 GCA_019236035.1 Verrucomicrobiota bacterium
AAAGGTCGAAATCGTCTCTAGTTGAAAAGAACTGACCTCAACCGTGAAGAGATCGAATTCATCCTGGCGTTGAACCGCTTCCGAGAACGGCATTCCGATGTTTCCACATGCGACCGTGCGTAAACCCGCTGCACCCAGCATCGATTCAATCAGTTGGGTGGTAGTCGTTTTACCGTTGGTACCGGTAATCGCGATAACCGGTCGCGTACAAAAACGGAAAGCCAACTCCAGCTCACCGGTAAGTACCGCGCCTTGTCGAAGAAAGTTTTGGACCAAGGGAACCACCGGGTCTATCCCAGGGCTCAATACGGTCAGATCATAGTCGCCCTCCGCCACATCCGCCGCTTCACCGGTGACCACCGAAACACCGAGCTTTTCGAGTTCCAGCACCTTTCCCGGATCCGGTTTGCCGCTATCAAAAACTGTCACACGCGCTCCCTGCCGTTGCAGTAGCTTGGCCGCGGCTTCTCCGCTGAAGCCTAACCCAAGTACGGCTGCTCGTGTACCGGTGTAATTCATCGCAATTTCAGAGTGGCCAGGCCCAAAAAGGCAAACATCAGCGACATGATCCAGAACCGCACAATCACCGTATTTTCCTTCCAGCCCTTCAGTTCGAAGTGATGGTGCAACGGCGACATCAGCAGAATCCGTTTGCCGGTAAGCTTGAAACTCGCCACTTGCAGAATGACCGAAAGCGCCTCAATCACAAAGATCCCCCCGACTACAATCAAGAGGAGTTCCTGCTTGCAACAGATCGCGACCACACCCAGCGTCCCGCCAATTGAGAGCGATCCAGTGTCACCCATGAACACCTTCGCCGGATGGCAGTTGAACCAGAGAAACCCAAGGCCAGCACCCGCCAACGCCGTACAAAGAATAGTTAGTTCCTGGCTCTCACGGAAAAAAGGGAGGTCTAGGTAAGTTGAAACAGCGACGTTGCCTGCGGCGTAAGCCAGGATTGCATAGGTCGAAGCCACCGTCACGGTGCATCCGGTGGCAAGGCCATCCAATCCATCAGTCAAGTTCACCGCGTTGGAGGTACCCACGATGACGATCGCAAAGAACACAAGGGTGAACCAACCTAAATTGGCAATAATTGGCTCTTTGAAGAACGGGATATAAAGCTCCTTTGCCTGAACTTCCAGCGACGGATTCAGCAGAAAAAACGCCGTTACAATTGCCGCCAGAACGAACTGGCAGATCAACTTGATCTTTCCAGGAACACCATCTGACTTCTTCTTCGTGACTTTGAGATAGTCGTCTACAAACCCAAGTCCGGCGGTAAAAACAATCGTAAATAGGCAAAGCCAAACAAAAGCATTGTCCGGCCGCGCCCAGGCGATCGTAGAAACCACCACTGAGCCCATGAAAAAAACTCCACCCATCGTCGGGGTGCCCTTTTTTGCGCCATGGAGTTCATAGAGGCGATGGACTTCATCCGCGGTACGAATCGGCTGCCCGAATTTAAGTGATGTCAGCTTACGAATCACTAAATTCCCAAATACTAGACAGAGCAGGAACGCGGTGATCGCGGCGCACACCGCACGGAATGAGACATATTGGAAAACGTTAAATCCTCCGGCGATCGCGTTTGGACCCTGGCTCAGATAGTACAAGTAGAACATCATGGCGACCTCCACTTAGCTTGATTCTTTACGGCTTCAAGCCCAGCCACGACGCGATCCATGGCAGACGAAAGGCTCCCTTTTACTAACAGAAGATCACCAGGCTCCAGGTAGTCGAGCAGCGCCTTGACCGCTTGCTCGTGGGTCTCGGCCTGTCTGGTAGACTTCAGACCCGCTGAGTGGGCAGCTTCCGCCATCAGGCGGGCCTCATCGCCCACGGTCACGAGATGGTCGAATTCGTATTCCGCCACCGCTCGACCCACCTGCCGATGACCAAGCTCAGACTGCTCGCCAAGTTCCCCCATCCGGCCAAGTGCAGCGACCCGACGCCCCTTAACCGCAAAATGTGCTGCTGTCTTGAGTGCCGCTACCATCGAGTCCGGATTTGCATTGTAGGCATCGTTGATCACCAGCACGCGACCAAGTCTTTGAATTTTTAGGCGATTTCCCGGAATTGTCGTCTTCGCCAACCCGGTCGCGCATTCTTCCAGGGACAGACCAAGCCCCACGCCGACGGCGGCAGCCAATACCGCGTTAGTGACCATGTGCTCACCGTGGACCGGGAGCACAATCCGAGTCGAGACTGCCCCGTGTGTCAGCACAAAAGTTGACCCCTTGTCGCCATACTCTATCTCGCGTGCTTGCAGATCACCCTGGTTAAGCCCGGCGCGGATCACCCGCGCCTTGCAGCGAGACGCCATCCAGTCCGTAAATTCGTCGTTCGCATTGAGTACGACAAATCCTTCGGCCGAAATTGCCTCGGCAACGACGGCCTTCTCTTTTGCGATAGCTTCGCGAGTCCCAAAAAACCCAATATGAGCAATGCCCACGTTGGTAATCACTGCGCAGTCCGGGCACGCAATATCGCAAAGCAGTGCAAGTTCACCGGCATGATTCATGCCCATTTCGAATACGCCGACTTCGTCCGCACAGCTTGCCCCAAGTACGGTCAACGGCAGCCCTATATGATTGTTGTAGTTTCCAACTGTCTTAGTGACTGAAAATCTTTCTCCCAGCACTGAGGCGATCATCTCCTTCGTGCTGGTTTTGCCGCTGCTTCCCGTCACCCCAATCGCCTTCAGAGGGAGCTCGCTTCGGTATGCCTTGGCGAGACGCTGCAGCGCTGTCAATGTGTCCGGCACCTCTATTTGCGTCATTCCGTTGAGGTAGGAATTTACCGTGCTCACCAGGGCACCGGCAGCTCCGGCCTCCCAGACCGCCCCTAGGAAAGCGTGACCATCAAACCGCTCGCCCCGCAGAGCCACAAAAAGTTCACCCTTACGGATTGAACGTGAATCTGTGACCAGCCGGGTCACCGTTCCGGTGCCAATCCCGTGAACTTTGCCGTCAATCCATTTTGCGATCTGCTCCAGCGTTCTAGGATCCATGCCTCGACAACTCCACCGGATGTTCTTCCAAAACGCGCGCCGCTACTTCAACGTCGTCAAACGGGATCGTATGGTCGCCGAACTCCTGATATTTTTCATGGCCCTTGCCTGCAATCAAAACGATGTCTCTTGGCTGAGCCAGCGCGATCGCCCGAGCAATCGCCTTTTTTCGATCCACGACCTTCTCGTAGTTTTTGTTCTTAAACCCTGCTTCGATATCCCGAACGATCGCCTCCGGATCTTCCTTTCGCGGGTTATCTGAGGTGATAATCGCGTAGTCAGCGTATTGATCGGCCACCGCTCCCATCAGTGGACGCTTTGTTGTATCCCTGTTTCCGCCGCATCCAAACACTAGAATCAACCGGTTTGGGCGCAGATCCCGGCAGGTCCTAACAACATTTAACAGCGCATCGTCGGTATGAGCATAATCGACAAACACCTGGAACTGGCGCCTGGCGGGCACGGCCTCGAGGCGGCCCGGGATCTGAGGCGCATTGGCCAGGGCCAGCACCGATGTCCGTGTGTCCACACCGATCGCATGCGCCACGGCCAGTGCAGCCAGGGAATTGTAGATATTAAATCTCCCGATCAACGGTAGGCGAACCAGGTAACTCTTCTCTTTCGTGTCCAGTTGGTAGGAACTCCCAGTCAATTCCACCTTAAAGTTACTCGCGCGAAATTCGGCGCGCGCACCCATTCCGTAAGTAATCGTGGGAAGATCTCTACCGAATCGCGCAACCAATTGCTGGCCGTAAGGATCGTCAATGTTAATTACTCCGACTTTCTCCTTCTTCTGGTTGTCGCGTACGCTTTCAAACAAGCGCGCCTTTGCTTCGAAGTAGCCTTTCATCCCCTGATGAAAGTCCAGATGGTCTTGCGTCAGATTCGTGAAAGCGCCGACATCAAACGCAATCTCGGTTGCTCGTCCTTGACTTAACGCATGCGAGGAGACCTCCAGCACAACATTCCGGCAACCTGCCTCGACGCACTGGCTGAGAAGTTCTTGTAAATCAAGCGACTCCGGCGTCGTACGCTGAGCCGGCAGCACTCGCTGGCCAACCTGATATTGCACCGTGCCGATCAGTCCGGTTGATTGATTGGCACGTTCAAGCAGATGCTTAATCAGGAACGTCGTCGTGCTCTTACCGTTCGTGCCGGTTACCCCGATCACCTTCAGTTTACGAGACGGGTCGCTGTAAAAGGTTGCGGCCAACCGGGCCAGTGCCTCGCGTGAATCCGGCACTACAATGGTGGTCGCCCGTTGCGAGAGACCAGTCTGCTCTCCTACTACCGCAGAGGCTCCCTTTTCCACGGCTTGTTCAATGAATGAATGTCCGTCAAAGGACGCGCCTCTTACCGCGACAAACAGGTTCCCAGGCCCGACCCGGCGCGAATCGTAGCGAACAGCGGTTATTTCTCGATCAAGCGGCCCTTGGATCGATATCGCCGTCAGGCGCTGAATTAGATCTCCCAATTGCATGATGCTTGGACTAATCGCGATTCCGCTCAGATAAAACCACTTTTTTCGACCCATTCGTTACCTGCGGGGGAGGAATCTCTTCGGTCGGCCTAAGATCAAGATAACGCGCCGCTTTCTCGGCCATCCTGGCAAAAACCGGCCCTGCTACGGTACCACCGAAGACCTCTCCCTGTTTCATAGTCGGATCGTCCAGCAGCACTAGTAAAGTAAATTTCGGATCGTCAGCCGGCATGAACCCGACGAACGAGGTCACATACCGCCCGACCATATAGCCACCCCGCGGATCAACCTTTTGTGCAGTTCCCGTCTTTCCAGCCACTCGGAACCCGGGTACTTCCGCCCTTTGGGCTGTTCCCTGTTTGCTAACAACATCTTTCAGGGCCGATACAATCTTGAGAGCGGTCTGGCCGGAAATGACGTCGCGGACCAGCTCCGGAGTAAAATTGGCCACCGGGCGCCCGTTCTGATCTTTGATTTCCGAAACGATCATGGGTTTCATGAGTTTACCCCCGTTGGCAATACTTGACATCGCGGT
>JAFAJU010000458.1 GCA_019236035.1 Verrucomicrobiota bacterium
CCGCCGCTTATAGTGACTAGAATGGGTTTCCTTGAATTCATAAGCAGTGCTCTGTACCTGACCTTGTTAAACAATATAGAGATAACGCCAGTCAGGTGGCCGAGACCTTGCCCGAACATTACAAATCAGTCAGCCTGCATCGCTCACAAATCTTTAGAGATTTTTGAGCGATGCAGGCTCTGGCAGCGGAATCTCCAGCTACGCTGGCAAATTCCGCTGCTTTTTGCAGAGAAGAGTTTAAAAGACAGACTCTTAAGCAGACGCCCCGCGTCTGCTTAAGAGCTTTCTAGCCCGCAATGAGCGACTCGACTGAGCTCGTCGAAGTCTCGTCGATTCTCCCAGCGCGGTAGAGTCGAGATCTGGCGCGGTGCGGTCAGACCGTTCCGTTTCCAGATCCCGCTCATCAAACCGGACGTGCGGATTTCCCGCATCCGGCTTTCGGACCAAGGTCGTTTCATGCTGTCGCCCACGGGAGATTGCGCGTGGTCCCTTCCAGCCGGACTAGTCCGAGTTTCTCGTAGAGATACTCGTCGGGGTAGGCACGAGTACCAGCCCCCGGGTCTCGGTGTTTGGCGCACAACCACTTGCGCAGCCGATAGCGGGTATGGGCATCCACTGCGCGATAAGCTTTGGTCACGGGGCCTAACCTGAAGTAGTTGCCCCAGCCACCTATTAACGCGTTAAGTTCCCTTACCTTGTCGGTCGTTTCTTCTTTCAAGGTTTCCCGGCCAGTCCTTTGACTGATCCGCTCAATGATTCCCTTCACCTTCTTCTGGCTGGGTCGTGTTCCGATGTAGACTTTCCCGGTCTTGGTCGAGTAACACCGCCCAAAGGTATAACCCAGGAAGTCGAAGCTCTCCTCGGGCACTCGGCACAGCCGTGTCTTGTCTTCATTGACTTTCAGTCCCAGCTTTTCCATCATTCGCTTCATCGCCGCGTAGACCTCCTGACCCTTGTTCACACAGAGGATCACGAAGTCGTCCGCATAGTTGACTATCCGTGCGTTGAGCTTCCTTTCGTACCCAAGTTCTTTCCATCCCAACACGAATCGTCTCATGTAGAGATTGGCTAACAAGGGCGAGATAGGTGCTCCTTGTGGTGTCCCTCGGCCCTGGCGGCGCGCCGGATTGCTCCGTCGCTTCCCCCCTCGGCCGTCGCTTTCCTCCACCGGCATTTGCAGCCACTGCTTGAGCAACTTTAACATCGCTCCGTCGCTGATGCGCCGCGCCAGGCTCTTCATCAACTGCCCATGCGGTATGGTGTCAAAGTAGCCGCTCAGGTCCGCGTCGACCACTTCCCGTAAGCCTTTCTTCAGCCAGCCGTGCACTTCTTTCACCGCCTCTTGGGCGCTGCGCTTGGCTCGGTAGGCATGCTGCTCGGCTTGCAAGTCAGCTTCGAAGATCGGTTCCAGGATTAACACCGCTGCCATCTGCACTACTCTGTCGCGTATGGTCGGTATGCCCAACGGTCTCTGCTTACCGTTGGCTTTGGGGATCATTACCCGGCGGACTGCTCCAGGTTCATACCTCTTTTCTTTCAACTCCTGCCCTAGTTGCCCTAGCCATTGTTCTACTCCCTCTCGTTCGATCTGTTCGAATTCGACTCCATCTACTCCAGCTGCCCCTCCATTAGCTCGGCTTCGGCGCCAGGCTTCTGTCAGGACATCTTTGCGGTAGAGCTTGTCGTAGAGGGCGTAGAAACGATAGTTCGGATTCCCCTTCGCTTTGGCATGCAACGTTTCTTGCAGTTCCCAGAGCTTTATCTGAGGTGGTAGGCTTGCGCCACTCTCGGCTCTTTTGCCACTCGGCACGTTGCCTTGGAACTGAGGCCCCTTCGCTCCCCGGTCGTTACTCGGTTCTTTGCTACTATGGACCTCTCCGACTCCCGCTCTCACCGCTTCAGCCCCTCGCGGGGCTTGCGTTGGGTCGTTGCCTCCCCATGAGCGCGGGTCTCCCGTGTTCCTACGAATTTCCTCTGTGCTCATGCCGTCATCACTACTCCGGCGGACTCCCTCGGGGCTTGTTTCGCTCGTTCTGTCCTGTCTCCCTGGACCAGGGTCTTGCCCTCGGGATGCCAGCCTTCGCCCAAAATCAACGGGCTCGGCGTCCGCATTGCCCTTTTCGAAGCTTGCTCGATGTTCACTCGCGTTACGGCCTGTTCACTCCCTGATCCGCCTCGGCGGACCTTTTCCTGCAGTGTTTGATTGATTTTGTTTCCTCCATCAACCCTCCAGGTGGTTCCGGGTGGAGCGTTAGTTCCCGGGTGGGTTTCTTATCTCTCCCACTGGAGATTCGCGGCTTTTCACGGCACACTGATTTTTGCGGGCTAGCGCGTTGCGCTAGGCTCTCCTGAAACGCCGAGAACGCCGAAACCGCCGGGAAGTAGGGAACGGCGAACGCTGAACGCCTCACTGGCACTGACACCGCCACTGACAAATTGCTTTCAACAACAGCACTTCACATGAGCGCTGAAGCCGATTATTTTTAGCGGTCTGCCCAGCAAAATGTGAAAGGATTATAGATGAATGCGATCACCGATTACCCAATCCATGAGCTCATGACGAAACGTTGGAGCCCTTACTGTTTTGATGAACGGCCAGTGAACGATGAGGACCTGCGATCGCTCTTCGAAGCAGCGCGCTGGGCACCCTCGTCATACAACGAGCAACCCTGGAGTTATGTGGTTGCGAAGAAAGAAAATCCGGATGAATTCAAAAGGGTTCTTTCCTGCCTCGTGGAAGCGAACCAGGTTTGGGCAAAGGAAGCTCCTGTGCTGGCGCTTTGCATCACAAGCCTGAAGTTCGCACGAAATGACAAGCCAAATCGTGCCGCTGTCCATGATCTCGGACTCGCGAATAGCAACCTGGTATTGGAAGCTGCAGCGCTCGGCCTGGTCGCGCATCAAATGATCGGAATTCTCCCCGACAAGGCTCGAGAGATTTACCAGGTTCCGGAAGGGCACGATCCAATGACAGCCATCGCGATCGGCTATGCCGGTTACGGCGGCAACCTGCCCCCTGAGATCAGAGAGCGAGACGCTGCGCGCCGTCCGCGAAAGGCTTTGAAGGAATTCGTATTCAGCGGCAAATGGGGAACTACCTCCGGCCTCGTTTCGTAAACCGTTGCGACGGACGTCGGAATAGCTCTCATCAAGCGCGATTCTGATCTCTTTGACAATTGATACCTCCATCTGGTCCTCGTTGCGGAACCCGACCTATCTTCGGTTGTGGTTAGCCTTGGTCGTGTCAGGCTGTTGCGTCTCAGCGCACGAAATGGCGGCGACTTGGGCCATGAATTCGCTAGGAGCGTCAGCTCTGGCGCTCTCTTTGATGTCCTCGGCCGCCACATTCCCGTTTTTTCTGTTCACACTGCCGGCCGGGGCGTTAGCCGATCTCGCGGACCGCCGGCAGCTCCTCCGCTTTTTCAATGCTTGGCTGGCTTGCAGTGCGGGGTTTCTCGCTGTTTGCGCCTTTGGAAATGGGCTAACTCGGGAGGT
>JAFAJU010000473.1 GCA_019236035.1 Verrucomicrobiota bacterium
GCCGTCTGAATTCGGCCGCCTGCGGTTGACTGCCGAATCCAGTCGCACGAGAATAACGCGCTTAGCAAAAAACACTGTTCCATTCGGTTAGACGCCTATGTTTTCCTCGAGAACTCTTACGTCGCATGGTGAAAAGCTCGTGAAGGAAATTGCGGATCGGCACGGGGTAAGTACCGATGCAGTGAGAACATTGCTGTTTGCGCTTGAGAAGGGCGGAGGGACGGTCGCTCAGTTTTGTCACCCCGAATTGGGCGGGAACGGCCAATGGATGCGCGGCGGAATGACGATGGTCGGAGATATGTTCAACGACCGGCTGAAAGCCACGGTAAACGCGATTTGTTTGGAGCTCTCGTCCATCTTCAGTAGCCAGGAACTCTTCGTTCCTCTCGCCGTCGACGATCACACGGGCGGGTTAGCCGCAAAGAATGCGTGGTGGCCCGCCGAGTTGGGTATACCGAGCTCGACCGGTTCGCAAAATGAGGTCCGGTACGCGTATTTTCCGTCGCTGCACCGCATAGCGATTCTGCAAGACGGGAGAGTTCAGATCTACGATACGCAGGGTCACAACATCCAGGGTGTTCAGCAGCAGCAGCAGCAATCGGGAATGGCCGGCGCACTCCAGTTTACGAGCCAGAATGGAACATTCGGCATAAGCGCGCTGCCGATATTGAGTCCCGATCGCAAAGTCGGCGAAGCCTCGGCTTTTCCGGCACCGGCTAAACCGCCGCCACCCGTGGCCATCCCACCAACCGGAAAATCCTCGCCATCTCCGACAGAAGAGACTCTGAGGACGCTGGAGCGAATTGCCGAACTTCACCAAAAAGGAATCCTGTCAGACGAGGAATTCAAGAGCAAGAAGGCAGAATTGCTCTCGCGCCTTTAAACGACGGCAGACTTTGCGGTTCGCGCGCCGGCTGCACCCGTAGACTTCCGTCGTGGTGAGATTATCTTGCCGCAACCACAGGGGGACTTTCCGGTTGTCTTGCGTTGCTTGTAACATGATCATTGCGCGGGTGTGTGGCAGAACGTCCGGAGTGACTTGTTTTCCGTGGAGCGTGAGAATGTTCGGCTCGCCATTTCCGCGTGACGTTACGGAACCTATGCGAAAGCAAGATTAGATTTTAGCGTGTTGTCGGCGGATGCTCTAATGTTCCATTTGCCTACCAAAGTTAACGTGCGCGGGCCAACCGGAGGGTCGGTGTTGATCGAGCTTTCAAATTATGCGCTCGAGCCGCTGCGGGAAAACGAAGAGTACATCGTTTACACTGGGCGGAGAGACGGGGAATTGCCGGCCATTCTCGTGGTAACCCCTGTCTCGGAATATCCCGCTCTGGAAAGCTTGGAGCGGCTCGAGCACGAATATTCCCTTCGAGACGAGCTTGATTCGGACTGGGCGGCTCGGCCGCTGGCGCTCACTCATCACCTCGGCCGGACGATGCTGGTACTCGAGCATCCCGGAGGCACGCCCCTCGATGGGGTCCTTGGCCGTCCGCTTGAATTGCTCCGATTCCTCCGCTTGGCCACCGGCATATCTGCTGCGCTAGGCAGGCTCCATCAACGATGTCTCATTCACAAAGATATCAAGCCGGCCAATATTCTGGTGGACTCTGCGACCGGCCACATCTGGATGACAGGCTTCGGCATCGCTTCCCGTCTTCCGCGCGAGCGCCAGGCACCCGAGCCCCCCGAGGTGATCGCCGGCACACTTGCCTACATGGCGCCTGAACAGACAGGCCGCATGAACCGGTCGATCGATTTCCGGAGTGATCTCTACTCCTTGGGTGTCACGCTCTACCAGATGCTCACCGGAGTACTACCTTTCATCGCCGCGGATCCGATGGAATGGGTCCACTGCCACATCGCGAGACAGCCGGCGCCGCCCGAGGAACGGGCCAGGGGCGTGCCCGGACCGATATCAGCCATAATCATAAAGCTCCTAGCCAAGACCGCCGAAGAACGGTACCAGACGGTCGCTGGCCTCGAAACCGATCTCCGGAGGTGCCTGGCGGAATGGGAGGCCCGAGAACATGTCGACCCGTTCCCACTAGGCGCTAATGACGCGTCGGACCGGTTGCTGATCCCGGAGAAGCTGTACGGGCGAGCACCCGAGATTGCAGCGCTGCTCTCGTCCTTCGATCGGGTAGTGGCCCGCGGCACATCGGAGCTTGTGCTGGTGTCCGGCTATTCCGGTATCGGCAAATCTTCGGTCGTGAACGAGTTGCACAAGGCGCTCGTCCCGTCGCGCGGTCTCTTCGCTGCCGGCAAGTTAGACCAGTACAAGCGCAACATCCCGTACGTGACTTTGGCTCAGGCTTTCGGTACCCTCGTCCGCCAGATCCTGACCCAGAACGAAGCGGAGGTGTCCCACTGGCGGAGCACCCTGCGGGAGGTGCTGGGCCCGAACGGCCAGCTCATTGTCAACCTCATTCCTGAGCTCGAGTTCGTGATCGGGAAACAGCCGCCCGTTCCCGAGCTCGCACCTCAGGAAGCACAGAACCGCTTCCAGCTGGTATTCCGGCGGTTTCTGGGCGCGTTCGCCCGGCCGGAGCACCCTCTTGCGTTGTTCCTCGACGATCTGCAGTGGCTGGACGCGGCGACCCTTGAGCTGCTCGAAGACTTAGTCAGCGAGCAGGACGTGCGGCACCTCCTGCTGGTCGGCGCCTACCGGGACAACGAGGTCAGTCCGTCGCACCCGCTCATGCGTACCCTTGATGCAATCCATAGGGCGGGAGTGAGCCCGCAGCAAATCGTGCTTGCGCCTCTCGGGCTCGACAATGTGGGCCGCCTTGTGGCCGATTCCTTGCACTGCGAGCGGGATTCCGCCGAGGCTCTGGCGGAATTGGTCTATGAGAAGACTGGGGGCAATCCGTTCTTCGTAATTCAGTTCCTGACGGCCCTGGCCGAGGAGGGACTGCTGGTGTTTGACCCAGCCGCGGCTGCCTGGAGCTGGGATTTGGCGCGCATTCGCTTTAAAGGCTACACCGATAATGTCGTGAATCTCATGGCCGGGAAGCTGAGTCGTTTGCCCCACGCGACGCAGGAAGCTTTAGGACGGCTTGCCTGTCTGGGGAACGTCGCCGAAATCGCCACCCTTGCTCTGGTTCAAGGCGAATCAGAGGAGCAGATCCACTCGGCTCTCTGGGAGGCTGTTCGGACGGGACTGATCTTCCGCCTGGATTGCGGCTATACGTTCCTCCACGATCGGGTCCAGGAGGCGGCCTATGCGCTCATCCCTGAGAGCGAGAGGGCAGCGGTACACCTCAGGATCGGCAGATTGTTTGTGTCACGGACGGCGCCCGAGGAGATGGAGGAGAAGATCTTCGAGGTCGTCAATCAGCTCGACCGCGGTACCGACTTGATCGATTCGCCGGAGGAGCGAGTGCGGGTTGCCGAGCTCAATCTCATTGCCGGTAAGCGGGCCAAGACTTCGGCGGCCTACGCCTCGGCACTGACCTACTTTGCAGCCGGTCGCACGCTGCTTGCCGAGGGCAGCTGGAACCAGCAGTATGCGCTTACCTTCGCGCTTGAGTTGCAGCGGGCTGAGTGCGAGCTTTTGACCGGCGATTTCGCGGCGGCAGAAAACCGACTCTCGATGTTGTCGCGCCACATCAACAACCTGGTCGACCGCGCCGCCGTCGCTCGCTTGCAAACCGAACTCTACGCAGCCCTGGTTCGGAACGACCGCGCGGTCGAGGCGGCCCTGGAATACCTCCGCCAGGTAGGCATCAACTGGTCGCCACACCCGATGGACGACGACGTTCGGCAGGAATACAATCGGATTTGGCAACAACTCGGAAACCGGCCGATCGAGTCGCTTGTGGACCTGCCCCCGATGACCGACCCGGCTTGGCGGGCAACTCTCGACGTTCTCGCGGCGCTCGAGGGAGTGCCCGGCTATTTCACCGACGTGAACCTGCAGTGCCTCGTCATCGCTCGGATGGTGAACCTCAGCCTGGAGCATGGCAACAGCGACGGATCATGCTTGGCCTACGTCGAGCTCGGCTGGCATGTAGGACCGCGTTTCGGCGACCACCAGGCCGCGTTCCGCTTCGGCAAGCTCGGCCTCGATCTGGTGGAGAAGCGCGGGCTGGAGCGTTTCAG
>JAFAJU010000534.1 GCA_019236035.1 Verrucomicrobiota bacterium
TAATCGTAATCGCGACGAGCAGCGGGCCTCCGGCGAGCCCAAGTCGTAGCGGGAAAGGTACTCCGGGAAGGGTGATGGGAACGGCCCCGAGAATGGCACCTAAGACGATTCCGATGAAGACGGTAAGCATGTGCGGATGATTCAACGCTTTCGCTTTGTTCCCGACGATCTCCGTCACTTCATCGACAGCGTCTTTCGGTCCGACTAAGAATAGCGAATCCCCGAATTGCAGAGCAACATCGTCATTCGCCGTAATTTCGAGCTCACCGCGCGTCACACGAGAAACAACCGCGCCGTATCCTTCGAAACCCAGTTCCCCAAGTGTTTTACCGAGTACTTTCTTGTGAGTGACGGAAACACGCTCCGTTGTAAGTATGCTTGGAATTGACTTGATATCGACCTCGCTCTCCTTACCGACGATTTCCGCGCATTTACGGATCTTTTCGAGCGTCCCGACGACGTTTATCAGGTCGCCGACCTTTAAGCAAGTGTCACTGTCCGGAACGAAGACTTCTCCGTTACGGCAGATTCGCGAAATAACGACTCCGATCTCTTCTCGGAAGGCAATCTTACCGTCTAGACGAGTATTGGTAACCTCGAGAGTTCGGAACGAAGGCTTTTCTTGCTTTGTAGTCGGCAATTTCGACTCGGTTTGAGGGTTTATCCGAAAAACCGCCTTGACGATGAACATCGTCAGGATAATCCCGATAACGCCGAAAGGATACGCGATCGCGTACGCGGTTCCGGAAGTCTCAACCGCGTTCGCAACGTGAATTGTTGATAACGCCGTTTGGCCGGCAGCAAGGCTCGGTGTGTTCGTCGTGGCACCGGAGAACATTCCCGCAGCGGCGGCGAGAGGGACTTTACCGATGACGTGCCAGAAAAAGACGATACCTGCGCCTAAGAAAACCGCGATTAGCGTCAGAAGGTTAAGCCAAAGCCCTTGCTTCTTTAGAGAAGCGAGAAAACCGGGACCGACTTGCAAGCCTACGGTGTAGACGAAGAGGAGTAACCCGAAATCCCGCGTAAATTCTAAGACGGAATCGTTTATCCCTAGCCCGAAGTGTCCAAAGCCAATTCCGGCGAAAAGAACTCCAGCGATTCCTAATCCGATCCCTTTTATTTTAATGCTCCCGAGGAGTAACCCTAAGATGGCTACGCATCCTAAGATCGTGATTGCCTGGGAAACCGACTGTTTTGTGAATATGTCAATTATCCAGTTCATAAGCGAATTACCCTCAAATAATCGAGTCAGCAGATGACAGCAAAATAGCGATCCTAGCCGAAGCAAACAAGTAGGCGCGTACACCTAACTAAGCTGAACGCCAGAAAAATGACCACCGAAATAAAAGCACTATCCAAATACTGGAAAGCAACACTACTCAGGCACGTGCGGTGCGATCCTCACCCCATCCGCTAGTGGTGGGCTTTGCTGAAAACCCGTAGCCCGGCAACGACGGAATCACCAGATGGAAAGCGTCCGATGCGCTCGCGCCATGTGCCATGGGATTGGTAAGTGGATCGACAATCTTCAGCTGCTCGATAACCGAGCCGGGCCATCCGAGCGTGACGATGAGCGGCAACGCGTTTTCGTGTTTCGAAGGAACGTGGATGAAATGAATGTCGAGCCCATCGATCTCAGTGATGAATTGTGGCAGGGCGTTCAGTTTCGCCTCACACTTGCGCCTGTCGTAATCTGTCGCCCAATATTGCGCGAGTTCCTGAAGAGTTGCGAGCTGCACGCCTTGCGATTCATCCTTGACCGTCTCCCGGTCGGCCACCGTGTCGTAGCGCCTGCGCAGTTCGGTAAGTTCCGCTTCGTTAAAAAAATGGTCTACCTTTTCGAGAAGCTCTAGCTTGTCTTATTCCAGAAGCTCTACGACCAGTCCTTTTTCTTCTTTCAACTCGTTGACGCTTGCGTCAATTTTGCTGCGGCTGAAGTCATTCAACGACACGTTTTGAACAATCTCCCACGCATCACCCACGATACGAATGGGGAATGAACTGATCAGACCCTTTTCAACTCCGTAGCTCCCATCCGAGCAGACGGCGACGCTGTGCCAATCGCTTACAGGAGTCGGATGGACCAGCGACCAAACCGTGTCAATTGCGGCGTTCGCTGCGGAGGCCGCCGAAGAGGCCCCCCTGGCCTTAATGATAGCCGCGCCACGCTGCTGCACAATTGGGATAAAGGTCTCCTTGAGCCACGGCTCGTCCTTGATGACTTCAGTGACAGGTTTGCCATCAATTTTGGCGTTGTAAAAGTCGGGATATTGCGTTGAGGAATGGTTGCCCCAAATCGCCAGATTGGAGACCGAGGAAACGTGTGTCCCGGCCTTGGCCGCCAGTTGCGATTTTGCTCTGTTTTCGTCAAGGCGAGTCATCGCAAACCAACGATCGCTTGGCACGCTTTTACTGTTATTCATCGCAATCAGACAGTTGGTGTTGCACGGATTTCCGACCACCAGCACGCGCACGTCTGAAGCCGCATTTTTCTCAATTGCTCGCCCCTGTCCTGTGAAAATCTTACCGTTGATTCCCAGCAGTTCCTTGCGTTCCATCCCCTGTTTCCGCGGAACGCTTCCAACCAACAGAGCCCAGTTGACTCCTCGAAATCCCTCGTCGAGATCAGTGGTGGGAACCATCGACATGACCAGAGGAAATGCGCAATCAGCCAACTCCATCACGACTCCCTCGAGCGCTTGCTGGGCGCTGGGAATCTCGATCAATCGCAACTCGATTGGTTGATCCAGACCCAACATCGAGCCGGAAGTCAGCGTGCAACGCTCATCCGGCGACCGGCCCGGCGGCTTTAACTTCGGCACTTACGCCTCCTTCGTAGGCTGCGAAGTTTTTGGTGAAAAGACCCGCAAGCTTCTTTGCCGTTGCATCAAAGGCCGCCTTGGCGACCCAAACATTGCGGGGAATCAGTATTTCGGCCGGCACGTTTGGGCATTCGCTCACCACATCGAAACCGAACACTGGATCGCGTTGGGTTTTCGCCGTGACGAGTGCCCCGCTATGGATGGCATCGATGATCGCGCGAGTGTTAGCCAGCTTGATACGCTTGCCGGCGCCATTGATCACGGCAATTTTGTCGGAAACCTTTGAGCCGCCCAGAATCACCAGAAACGGCTGATCAGGCTTTGCCAGCTCTTCCTTTAAATATTGAAGCTCGCGCTCCATCAGCAATCCCATTGCTGCCTGCGGCAAGTATT
>JAFAJU010000269.1 GCA_019236035.1 Verrucomicrobiota bacterium
GCTCCGGCCGCTTGTTCCTCGCGGTATTGTTTGTACCTATGGCTCCGATAGGTAGTAACTATTAGTCAGATCAGTGCGACCGGTTAGCCAGGAAGCAGCGGCGAAGTGCCCTAACGATCCATTTCGGAACATACCCTAACTAAATACTCCACACCGTCTTTCCGGCCACGATCGTTCTGACCGCGCGTCCCTTTAATTCCCAACCATCGAATGGAGTGTTTCGCGAACGCGAAAATGAATCCTCTTTTCGGTAGGTCCATTCCAGGTCCGGGTCAATTAGGGTGATGTCGGCATCCGCTCCAGGGCCAAGAGTCCCTTTCCGTAACCGGAGAAGTGTTGCCGGGCTTATCGTGTACATGGTAACCAAACGCTTAAGATCGATCGCCTTTGTTCGATGAACGAGGATCGTCAGGAACAACGCAAGTTCAGTCTCCAGGCCGAGGATTCCAAACGGAGCGCGATCAAATTCCACCTCCTTTTCAAAGAACGCGTGTGGTGCGTGATCACTTCCCAGGATAGTGATCGTGCCGTCCGCCACGCCTTCGATGAGCGCTTCCACATCTTCGCGGGCTCGCAGAGGCGGATTCATTTTATAGTTTGTGTCGAAAGAACTGACGTATTCATCGGTAAGCGCGACGTGATGCGGGCAAAGTTCACCAGTAATCTGTATGCCGCGAGCTCGTGCGTCGCGGAGCAGGCGGACGCTGCCGGCGGAGCTGAGGTGCTGGCAGTGGATTCGCGTCTTGCACAGTTCGGCCAAAAGAATGTTGCGCATGACCACTAACTCCTCTCCCGTGCGCGGCCACCCGTCCAGGCCCAGCACACTACTCCAGTACCCCTCGTGCATGACACCGCTTCCCACCATGTTGTAGTCTTGGCAATGGTCCAGGACTGCGAGATCGAACATCCCCGCGTATTCCACCGCACGTCGCATCACTTCGTGGTTTTGGACGCAATGACCATCGTCCGTGATGGCCACGATACCGGCTTGAACCATAGATCCGATCGGAGCCATCTCCTCGCCCTTTAGCCCCTTCGTAATTGCGCCAGCCGGGAAGACGTTAACTCTAGCGCCTTCGCTTGCCCGATCCGCAATCCAGGTGATCGTGGTTGGATTATCCGCTGGTGGATCGGTGTTTGGCATGCAGACGATCGAAGAAAAACCGCCAGCGGCTGCAGCTTGACTTCCGGTCTCGATCGTCTCCTTATGCGTCTGACCGGGCTCGCGCAAATGAACGTGAATATCGACCAGTCCAGGCGTCACGACGAGGTTGCGCGCGTCGATGACTTCATAATCCATGCTTGGCGGTAGCGCGGAAATCTGCCCGTTGACTACGTACAGGTCGCCAATCTCATCCCGGTCGATCGACGGATCAATAATGCGGCCGTTTTTTATGATCAGGTCCCTCATCTTGTTTTTCGTGCCGCAGTGCTACACAAGTAGAGGACCGCCATCCGCACCGCCAGTCCGTTTGTGACCTGATCGAGAATCACGCTTTGCGGTCCGTCAGCGATGTCGCTGTCGATCTCAACACCCCGGTTAATCGGTCCGGGGTGCATCACGAGACAAGCCGGCTTCAGGTGCGCCGCCCGTGCCTTGGTCAGCCCGAAAAATCGAATGTATTCATTCAGGCTGGGAAAATACTCTTTACGTTGGCGCTCGTGCTGAATCCGCAACAGGCTGATGACGTCGGCAGATTCAAGAATATCGTCGATGTGGCGAGCAACTTCGACGCCCATTTCTTCGAAGGAACCGGGGACCAGCGTGCTGGGTCCAACCAAGGTAACCTCAGCACCAAGCTTCTTGAGCGCCCAGATATCCGACCGAGCGACCCGGCTAAACAGAATGTCGCCGACAATTGCAACCTTGAGACCTTCTATCTTTCCCAGATGCTCTCGGATCGTAAACACGTCCAGCAGCGCCTGGGTGGGATGTTCGTGCGCTCCGTCTCCGGCGTTGATGATGCTGGAGTCCAGCCGTTCTGCCAGAAATTTTGGTGCTCCCGCGGAGCTATGACGCAAGACGATAATGTCGGCGTATAGAGCCTGCAGATTCAGAGCGGTGTCCTTCAGCGTTTCTCCCTTTTGCAGACTCGAGGTTGTCGCCGAAATATTCACGACATCGGCGCTC
>JAFAJU010000587.1 GCA_019236035.1 Verrucomicrobiota bacterium
GAAGCCCCGTCCGGTAGCTGCGCAAACACGATGAGGTAGCCCTGATCCATGGTCGGAATAAAACCGCCCGGCACCTTCTTGAACACCAGTCCGGTCAAAGCAAGAAGTCCGACATAAACGACTAAGACCAGTCCGCTGACTCGAAGCAGGCGGCGCACCACAGCTCCGTAACCAGCGATTCCCCAATCGAAGGTTCGATTAAACAAGCGGAAAAACCAACCCAGAAAGATATCAATTAGCCGGCTAAGGAGATCTTTCTTCGCGTGGCCCGGTTTGATCAAGAGCGCTGCTAATGCCGGGCTCAGGGTAAGCGAGTTGAACGCCGAAATTAAGGTGGCAATAGCGATGGTCAATGCAAACTGCCGATAAAATTGGCCGCTGATACCACTGACCAGTGCTGTGGGCACGAACACGGCCGTCAGGACAACTGCGATCGAAATCACCGCTCCGCCCACTTCATCCATCGCCTTCCTGGTCGCCTCTTTCGGATCCAGGCCATGCTCGATCCAGCGTTCCACGTTCTCGACTACCACGATCGCGTCATCCACCACGATGCCGATGGCCAATACCAGCCCAAACAATGACAGTGAGTTGAGAGAAAACCCCATGAGAGCCATCACCGCGAAGGTCCCAATCAGCGATACCGGCACTGCAACGAGCGGAATGAGGGCAATTCTCCAGGACTGCAGAAATACCAGAACTACAATTACCACCAGGATAATGGCGTCCCGCAGTGTCTCGTAAACGGCGTCAATGGACTGCTGGGTAAAGAGCGTGGGATCGTAGGGAATAGAGTATTCCATCCCCGGCGGAAAAGATTTCGCCATTTCCGCCATCTGTTTTTTCACGAGTGCGGCGGTTTTCAGCTCGTTGGATCCGGGCAACTGAAAGATACCGATAGCGACGGCTGGGATGACACCATCCTGATAGGTAGTACTAGTGTAGCTCTGTCCGCCCAGTTCCAGCCTCGCGACGTCGCTCAGGTAGACCAACTGTCCATTGCTGCCTCGTTTCAAAATAATCTTGGAGAACTGTTCGGGAGTCACCAGACGGCCCTTCGTATTGAGAATGAATTGAAACTCCGTCTTGGGACGCGCCGGTTCGGCTCCGACGCTTCCAGGCGCGACTTGCACATTTTGTGCCTGTACGGCATTGACCACGTCATCCGGAGTCAATCCGCGGGAAAACATCAGATCCGGATCCAACCAGACACGCATGCTATATGGCTGCGCACCAAACACCTGGACGTTTCCCACGCCGTCGATTCGCTTGAGAGAATCTTCTATCTGGGTATACGCATAGTTACTTAGATAGAGCGGGGTATAGGTGTTGCTTTTCGAGGTCAGCCCGATCGCCATCAGGATATCGGGCGATTGTTTCTCTGTCGTGATGCCGATATTCCTGACCTCGAGCGGCAATTGCGGCTCGGCAATGGCAACCCGATTCTGCACCAGTACCTGCGCTATGTTAGGGTCGGTTCCCAACTTGAAAGTTACCGTCAGCTGCATAGTGCCGTCCATGCCGGAGTAGGAGGACATATAGAGCATGTTCTCTACCCCGTTAACCTGCTGCTCGATCGGCTGGGCCACGGTTTCCGCCAGGGTCTGCGGATCTGCCCCGGGATACTGCGCCTGCACCACCACGGTGGGCGGCGCTATCTCCGGATACTGTGCAACCGGGAGGATGGTATAAGCGATCACCCCGAGAATAATTGTAACTATAGAGACTACGATTGCGAAAATTGGGCGATCAATGAAAAAATTGGACAGCTTCATTAATTTTTCCCAGCTGAATTAACGCGTTGTTTTGGGACGATTCGGACCGGCTTGGGTTGCGCGCGAATCTGAGCTCGCCAGCGGCATTGAGATGTCGTTCGAACTGAATTGCTCCATCGCGCCCTGCTGCGGTTTTACCGGGTTATCCGGCCGTACCTTAATAATACCATTGATAATGACCTCATCATCCGGTTGCAGTCCCGATTTCACCACCCGCAGTCCTTCGGCCAGTTGGCCTATTTTTACATGACGCAGCCGGGCAATATTCTTGGCATCCACGACATACACAAAGCTCTGATCCTGATCCGAGCCAATCGCCCGATCAGCCACCAGGAGCGCGTTGTATTTCGGGCTCGAAGCCAGTCGCACCCGCACAAAGTTTCCCGGCGTCAGAAAACCATCGGGATTCGGAAATGTTCCCCGAACGAGCAGCGTACCAGTCGTCGAGTCAAAAGCGTTATCCGAAAAGTCGATGGTTCCCTCATGAGGAAAACCGGTCTCATCCTGCAACTGCAGATAGACCGGGACCTTGCCGTCCTGTGAACGGGCCAGTTTCCCTTCCCGGCCGAGTCGCTGATAGCTCAGCGCAGCCAACTCATCCATGCTGAAGTAAGCATAAATCGGATCGATACTGACTATCGTGGTGAGTTGGGTGGAATCAGCTTGGACCAGGTTGCCAATATTCACCAGTTGCCGGCTGACTCGGCCACTGATCGGCGAAGTCACGTGCGTAAATTCAAGATTGAGTTGAGCCGAAGCGAGTGCCGCTTGAGCCGAGATCACCTGCGAGGCGGCTTGGCTCTTATTAGACAAAGCCGTATCATAGTCTTCCTTCGCGATGACCCCAGTCTCTCGCAATCGCTGCTGGCGCGCGAACGTCACATCTTGCAACTGCTGATTGGCTTGCGCTTGCTGCAACTGGCCGAGAGCCTGCTCACAGGCATGCTGATACGGCCGCGGGTCGATTTGAAAGAGCAAATCCCCCTTGTGCACAACGTCACCTTCCTTGAACGGGATATCGACAATGTAACCGCTGACCCGAGGCGTTACACTCACCAGCTTAACCGCCGCCGTTCTTCCGGTGAACTCGTTCCAGTTCACCACCTCCTTCTGCTCCGGTTTACTGACCGTGACTTCGGGAGCTGGTAAGCCATGCGTGGCCGCCTGCTGGTTATTGCAACCTGCCAGCCAAAGACTTAGCACCACCGCAATCAACCATTTACCGCAGATATGGAATGGCTCATTGTCCTTTTCGGCATAATTCGGAACCGGTCGGTTCCTAAATAAGGGATAAAAAAAGTCACTCATTTAAAGCCTCCAGTGCGACGTCGACAATTTCACTCATCTCCTTTGCTGTTCTGCCAGTCTTGCCCAAGACCATCATACCCTCCATGGTGCAAAGCAGGAACCGGGACAGCGCCTCCGGGTCGCGCCGCGAGCGGATTTCTCCGGTTGCCTGTCCCCGCCGAACCGCATCTTCCAGTAGGCTTTGGATGCGGAAGAAACCACGACCAATCTTTTGGCGAATCTGCTT
>JAFAJU010000008.1 GCA_019236035.1 Verrucomicrobiota bacterium
TCAAGGTGCGGCTGAGCTTCTGCCGGTGTCCAGCTCAGCCCACGTGATCGTGGCTGAAAAGCTTATGGGCCTTGATCCTTCGAGTCCGGAGATGACTTTCCTTTTGGTGATGCTTCACACCGGGACGATGTTTGCTGTGCTTGTTTATTTCTGGAACGCCTGGCGAGAAGACTACTTCTCCAGCTTGGCGGCTTTTCGGAGCGTTGCGGCCAACGTCGTGATTGCGACAATTATTACGGGCGTGGTCGGCCTGGCCCTCCAGGTACTGATCGAGAAAGTTTTTCTGAAGAACGCGGAAAAGTCGGAGGTGGAACTCCTTTTCTCGAATCTGCCGCTGATCGGCGGTGCGCTATTGGCGGCCGGGCTATTGATAATCTATTCCGGCATACGGGAAGAAAAGAACCGGCGCGGCGAGGACATCAACGCCTTGCGCGCGTCCTGGATTGGCGCGGTTCAGGGCCTCTGCTTACCGTTTCGCGGATTCTCCCGTTCGGGTGCGACGATCTCGACAGGGTTACTGCTTGGAGTTGGTAAGCGCCGCATGGAGGAGTTCAGTTTCGCTTTGGCCGTCGTGTTGACGCCGCCGGTCATCTTGAGAGAGTTGCTGCGCCTGTTCAAAGCGCACTCCGAGGTTACTCAGCCTTCGCATTTGTTACAACTCGCGTTGCCGGGTTTACTTGGGATGATTAGCAGTTTTGTGGCAGGGTTGCTGGCTCTCTGGCTATTGTCGCGGTGGCTGGAAACCGGCCGCTGGAAGCTTTTCGGTTACTACTGTGTGGTCGCAGCGCTCGTCGTCTTTGGACTGGCGTTTGCGGGATTCTGAAGCGTTCACGTTCGCAGTTCGGCGTTCACCGTTCGGCGAACGGTGAACGGTGAACAGTGAACAGTGAACAGTGAACGCTGAGCGGGCTTAAAAACTGGCAACGAATTGAATCCCAATTACGAGGGAATTCCCTACGGCGTCTTTGCCATTTGGGCGAATGATGTACTGGAGGTCGGGTTGGATCGTGTAGTAGTTGCTGATGTAGATTGCGTAGCCGGCTTCCAGCACATGCTCAGCCGTCGGGCGCTTTCCGCCCATAGCAACGACGAAGTCAGCATAGTTCCGGCTGAAACTGCTGACCAGATACGTCAAGAGGAGTTGGTCGCGATCGCGTCGCGGAAAGACGCCCTGCCAAATGGTGCCGCCAAACCCCATCAAGGGCAGGAGCGAAATGTCCTGCTGCGGCGAGAACGTTAATCCACCCCACACGCTGAAATTGACGTAAGGATTCGCAAGACCTCGCCAAAGCATTTGTTGTCCCATGGCATAAAAACCATAGGCATTATGCTGAAATTTGGATCCATCCAGCTCGCGGAACTTAAAATTCGAGTAGTAGCCTCCAAAAATGTAGTTGCCGGGAAGTCCCAAGGTGCCGTCTGCGACCGTTTTATTTCCGTTTTTGTCGAACGAGGTTGTTTCCGGGATTTTAAAGAAGGTTGGCTCCCAACCGACCTGGCCCATGACCAGCTCGCCATCGTTTTCATTGATTGCAAAATTGAGGCCGTGATAACCCAGCTTGAATATACGGTCGGTGGCTTGGTAAATGCCGGCTTCGGCATAGATTTCTTTGGTGGCGTGGATTTTGGCTGAGGCCCCCCAGGTTGCGTTTGGTGAACTCGTGAAAGGGGCATTTTCGAAAAGGCTCGTTGGGTTGCCGTTGATGCCTCCACTGACCTGCAACGCAAACGCGGGAACCGCCGCAAACTGATCGGCTGCGGTCATGCGACCGATGTACAATTCGAGCTTGTCTTCAAGTAAAAGCTGTTTCCAGTACAACTCGTAAAACAGCACCGTGAGCGGCGTAACAAGTGCTTCCGAAACAGGGTTGATGTTGCCGATGTCGTCAGAAAGGTTTTTGCCGGTGCCCTCAGCTCCTGAGATCATGAGAGAACCGCCCGGAATCCCGAGCAGCTTATCGAAATTCAGCGTGGCACCGAAAAGTATAAGGTGGCTATAGGCGGAGCGCTGCCGAATACCGCCGACCGGGTTTCCTTGGAAGACGCCGTAGTACGCCAGGAACGGAGTTACCCCAAAGTTGGTCAGCTTGGTAAACCCTTGATTAATCGCCGTGCCAAGACCCAACAGTTGGAGGGGTTTCTGAACCGGCTCGGGCGGAGCACCCCAGAGCCTGGCGGCCGCAGCGACAAGAACGAGAACGGCTGAGAACTCGCGCCATCGCTTCATTGGTCGCACTAGCCCGCAAAAATCACGCACTGGGAAAATCGATGAGCTCATTGCGGGCTAGCACTGCTCTTAAAACTAAGGATTCGAGACTGACTGTTTTTTAAACTTTTCCTTCCCAAAAAGCAGCATGAATCCGTCGTCGCTAGCAGCGGGAATATGTGCGACGGTATTTTAACTTGGGCCGTCGATGTAAAACCAGGAACAACTAAGGACTTGTTTCGGAGAAAATGTTCTGAATCGGCCTGAAAGTGACTAAGCCAAAACCAGATAACTCATTCATTTAAAGCGATTTATGGAACTTAGCGGAAGCGATACGACGGATCCATATGGCCATGAGACCACCGAAGAACCGCTGGCAGAGAAGAAGAATAAACTGAACATCAGCCATGTGCAGCCGACGCAAATTGAGCCGCAGGATGCACACTGGCTGCGGATGGATCCCTCCCTGACGAGGTCAGTTCTGGCAAAGACTGAGGAAGAGTTGCTGGGCGGCCTGGCGGCGCTGATGCGAAACAAGGTCGAGCATGAGCAATTGGGCCGGAGACTCGCGCAGATCCAGATCGACACCGAACAGGCGAAACACGAATTCGACGCAATCAGGCATCAGGTTCACCGCGCTGGCGAGGAAGTTGCGAGTCGGATCAATGAGCAAAGCCGCATCAACGAGGAAATCGATCGCGTTCGTCGGGAGCTGGCTACCCTTCGAGACGAACACCGACAGCAAGCGGAGATTGCGTCCGGCTTGAAGAAAGACACCGCTCAAGCGCAGCAGTCGTTAGCGGACGCTCAGCAACGGCTAAGCGCGGTGAAAGCGGAGGCGGAGGCCAGGCTCGCTGAGCACAGCGAGGTGATGGCGAATTTGGGCCGGATTAAGAATGAAGAGATGGCCTTGCAAGGCGTGCTCACGCCTTTGCGGACGGAAATTGATGAACGGATCGGGGCGCGGGAAGCTCTGATCCAGCAGATGACGATCCTCGAGGAGCATGTGTCTGATCTCGCGGCGCGCAAGGAATATCAAACGGTAGAACTGTCACAGCTGGGAAATAGCCACGCAGAGCTTCGGAATGAAATCGAAGGTCTCCATGTCAAACATGATGGTTTGAGTTCCGAGGTTGAAGGCCTGCGCCAGAGTATAGCGCAGCACGGCTTGAACAAAGAACGGCTGGCAAACGAACTGGCCGGCTTACAGGACGAGATCGCACTGGCTGCCGCAGAACGGCAACGCCTGCAACAATCGATTGCAGAGGAACAAAAGAAGGTGAACGAGCTCCTGACTCAGAAAGCCGGCATAGAGCAGGTCGTTGCTGAAGCGGCCAACAAGCATGGAAAGCTGATTGGTGAAGTCACTACACTGGAGTCTCGCCTGCGGGAAGTGGCTGAAGCAAACGAAAAGGCGGAACGAGCGCGAAGAGAAGAAGGTCTGCCGCTGTTGTTCGGGTCCGAATCTCACGAGGTCTCTCCGGCGTGGAATTCATACCCTTTGGAGAGCGAGTTTCACACCGATGAAGAGCTCGATGCAAAGAAAGTCGCGGAACTGGTTGCTCAACTGCCGGGTTTGGAAGGCTGCCTGATCGTCAAGAATCACGGGCCGGTGTTGGCTTCGGAGTTGCCCGAACGGATGCATGCTCATTTGAAGGTCCCCGACCGGAACTACAATCTGTTGTTCGAGCGTCTGAAAAATAAGGTACGCGAATATAATCTCCCAAATGCCCGTTTAGCGACCTTTGACGTGGGGGATGAAGGCTTGACTGTCGCGCAGGCCAGTCACGCCTTTGTTTTCGTGAACCACAAGCAAACAAAGTTGCGCCCGGGTCTCCCGGACAAGCTGGCGGCCATTGCGGCCGAGGTCGCTAAGATGTATCCGTAGCGAGGGCCAGCGGCTATTGGAATTTTCCTTGGGATCGTCACGCGCCACGGCTCGGGCTGAGCCTCGCCCTACCCTTCGCGCCGCCCAGGATTTCAACCCTGGGAAACAACGCGCGGTCGCCAGCCGCGAAGCGGCGCTTCAAGACAGCCTAGCGCAACGCGCTAGGAATTCATCGCACCGCGACGCAGCGCTGAAGGCGCGCTCCAATGCGAATCGCGATTGCTTCTCGCCTTTTGGGTCAACCTGGGACGCGCTTTCAGCGCTAGGCTTTGGCCGTAACAATCCCTAGCCTGCATCGCTCACAAATCTTTAGAGATTTGTGAGCGATGCAGGCTCAGGCGGCAGAATCCTCCGGCTACGCCGGACAATTCCGCCGCTTTTTGGGAAGAAGAATTTAGAAACAGTTTGTTTCGAATCGTTAATTTAAAAACCAGCTCTTAAGCGGACGCCCAGCGTCAGTTTAAGAGCTTTCTAGCCCGCAATGAGCTCGTCGATTTTCCCAGCGCGTGATTTTTGCGGCCTAGCGCGTTGCGCTAGGCTGTCTTGAAACGCCGCTTCGCGGCTGGCGACCGCATCGCTTCCGGTCTGGACAAACTCTTACGACCGTTATGGGACCAGCGGGAGCACATCCCCTACCGGACGGTTACGCTCGTGACGGTTCGTTTAGTTAGCTGATTTCCGCGCGTTTTTGGACCGCGCACAGCGAAATCGCTGGCGGTAAATGTTTGTTCGTCAATTCGAGCGCCTTTGACGTGCCGATACTTCAGGCGGACTTCGGCGACCGCGCGATCGGTTAGGTACTTAATCCTGGCCTTCTCCTGTGCGCAATTGTAATCACGGTTCATGATGGCACCACCAAATGCAAAACGCTTAAGAAAGGTCGCATTTTGAGTGCTGTAAACGAGCGTGAATACCTTCTCTCGATCAAAGATGGCGAAATAGATAAGATTCTTGTCGACAAACAGTTTGTCGGGAGGAGGGATCATCTGATAGCGGCCGTTATCCCACACGAGCAGTAACCGATCGAGAGGAGAGCAGCGGAAAGCGGCTTCGCCCTTTACCTGGTGCCCGAGGAAGCCTCTCTCCTGGTCGTAGGCGATCGCCAATTCGTTCGCGGTCAGTTCGCGTACGTCGATTTCTTCCGCAGTTGTTAACTGAGTCTTTCGCTGGTACTGCTTACTATACTTTTTGATCAATCGTTGAAGATAATCGATTGCAAAGTCGGTTAGCTTCTTGAGATGCCGTTCAACCTCTTTAAGCTCCTGAACAATTTTTTGTTTGTCTTCCTCATTTTTGTTAAGATCGAATCTGGAAATACGCTTGATTTGAAGACCTAAAAGCATTTCCACATCCTCTGCGGCAATCTCGCGCGTAAGCCGGCTTCTGAATGGCTGAAGCCCTTTTAGCACCGCCTGCTGAACTTCCTCATATGTCGTGCACTTTTCGATGCGCTGGTAGACACGTTGCTCGATGAAAAGTTGGATTAATGACTTCCAATGCAGCTCGTCTCGGAGTTCAGCTTGGCGAAGTTCAAGTTCCTGTTTGAGCAGTGAGACCAGCTGTGCAGTGTTAAACCGGATAACTTCGTCGACATCCATCTGCACCGGACGCTCTCCCTTGATCACGACAATGTTAGAGTGAATAGTCACTTCGCATTGCGTGAAATGATAGAGTGCGGCGATGGCCTTCTCTTCGTCCTCGCCGGGAGAGAGCGTAAGCACGATTTCTACCTGTGCAGCGGTAAAATCGTTTATGGAGCGGAGCTTGATTTTGCGCTTGCGGACCGCATCTTCGATGGAGGCAATGACAGATTCGGTCGTAGTACTGTAGGGGATTTCCTGGATAACAAGTTTGTTGCCGGCACGTTTTTCGATCCGGGCGCGCAACTTGACTTTGCCATGGCCCTTTTGGTACTCGCTGGCGTCCATCAGGCCTCCTTGCGGGAAGTCTGGGAGGAGCTTGAACCGTCTATCCTGCAGGATGGCCACCTGGGCTTTGAGCAATTCAATGAAATTATGTGGCATGACGCGAGTCGACAAGCCGACAGCGATCCCCTCTGAACCTAACATTAACAGCAACGGAAGCTTGCTCGGAAGAGCAACCGGTTCGCGATTCCTGCCGTCGTAAGTGGGAATATAAGTAGTTAGCTTCGGATTGAACAGCTCGCTCCGTGCCAATTCTGTGAGACGGCACTCGATATATCGGGCGGCGGCCGGAGGATCGCCGGTATAAATGTTGCCGAAATTTCCCTGACCTTCGATGAGATAGGTTTTGCAGGTCAAGTTAACCAACGCTTCTTCAATGGAGGCGTCGCCGTGCGGGTGATATTGCATGGCGTGTCCGACGATATTAGCGACTTTGTTGAACCGGCCATCATCCTTCTCGTACAATGCGTGTAAGATCCGGCGCTGGACAGGCTTTAGTCCGTCTTCGAGTTGAGGAATCGCCCGGTCCCTGATGACGTACGAGGCGTACTGAATGAAGTTTTCATTCACGAGATCCTTCAAGGGATCCTCGGGCAGATGGAGTAAGGCGGAGTCAGGAGCCTGCATCGCTCGCAAATCTCTGAAGATTTGCGAGCGATGCAGGCTAGCCACTAACGACCAAATGCCCCATGATGTATTCGCGACGTTGGGGTGTGTTTTTGCCCATGTAAAATTGCAGGAGCGGCTGGATCGCGTGAGCATCGTCGACGCCGACCTGTGTGAGTCGCATGTCTGGGCCGATGAAAGGCTTGAATTCCGTGGGCGAAATTTCCCCTAGTCCTTTGAAGCGGGTGACCTCGGCGCTGCGCAGGTTTTTCATGGCCTCATCACGTTCCGTCTCCGAATAGCAGTAGATCGTTGTTTTTTTGTCGCGCACCCGGAAAAGAGGGGTCTCCAAAATATGAACGTATCCGCGGGTTATAATATCAGGAAAAAAGCGGAGGAAGCAGGTGATCAAGAGGTTTCGAATGTGTAAGCCGTCGACATCTGCGTCAGTGGCCAGGATCACTTTCCCGTACCGAAGTCCCTGCGTGGTTTCTTCAACATTCAACGTCCGCATAAGGTTGAAGATCTCATCGTTCTTATAAACGATCGTCCGGTTCAGGTCCCAAACGTTCAGCGGCTTGCCCTTCAGCGTGAATACGGCCTGAGTGTTTGGGTCACGGCAACTGGTGATCGAACCCGCCGCCGATTGGCCCTCGGTAATGAAGATCATCGACTCGTTCCCGGCGTGTTTTTCGAGGTTCAAATGGATCTTGCAATCTTTTAGTTGCGGTATCCGGAGAGAGATCGCTGCGGTTCGTTCTCTGGCGAGTTTGCGAACGTCCTGAAGTTCTTTCCGGAGCCGCTGGGTCTCCTGAACCTTCAGCAGAAGCCGTTCAGATATCTCCGGGTTGCGATGGAGGAGACCAATGACCGCCTCACGGACTCTATTAACAAGCTCTGTGCGGATCTCCGTGTTACCGAGCTTATTCTTGGTTTGTGACTCGAACACCGGATCCTGCAACCGGATCGCTACGGCCCCGACCAAACCCTCCCGGACGTCGTCACCGTCAAACTTGGATTTGGAAAACTCATTTATGGCCTTGAGCATTCCTTCACGGAAGGCGCTCAAATGCGTTCCGCCATCCGACGTATATTGGCCATTGACGAACGAGTAGTGGTCCTCCGAGAGCCGGTTGGTGTGGGTAAATGCGATCTCGAGCATCTTTTCGCGGTGATGCGCCACCGGGTAAACAGCGTCGTCCGCGACATCCTCATTCAGCAAATCTTTCAGCCCGTTTTCGGAGGTATAAACAGTACCGTTATAGGCGATTTTCAGGCCGGCGTTAAGAAATGTATAGAGGCGCAGTCTGCGGATGATGTGTTCCTCGCGGAAGCGGAAGTCTTTGAAAATCTTGCGATCCGGTTCGAAGACAATTTCGGTCCCGTCGGTCTCGGCTTGCTTACCTTTCCGTTGCGACTTGAGTTTGCCTCGTTCGAAGTCAGCGCGGAAAAACTGACCATCCCGATGACTTGTGACAACAAAATTTGCAGAGAGCGCGTTGACGGCCTTGGTGCCGACGCCATTCAATCCGACGCTAAATTGGAAGACTTCGTTATTGTACTTAGCGCCTGTATTGATGCGCGAAACGCAGTCGATCACCTTGCCGAGCGGGATGCCGCGTCCGTAATCACGTACATGGACGGTATCGCCATCGATCGAAACCTCGATCTGGCGACCGTACCCCATGATAAACTCGTCGATGCCGTTGTCGACGACCTCCTTCAATAGGACATAGATGCCATCATCATAGTGGGCGCCGTCTCCCAAGCGACCAATGTACATACCGGTGCGCGTCCGGATGTGCTCCAGCGAGGAGAGTGTTTTAATTTTGCTTTCGTCGTAATCGTGTTTCCTGGAGGTGGGGGAAACACGTTTCGGCGTATCGGCGTCTCCGCGTGGCGGTGACTTGCCATCTTGTTCACTCATTAGCGCTCTATGATCCACTTTTCAGCAATGTGCTTCGCCGCATCCACAACGGGAGTGAGGCGCGTCGGCGTATAGGCGGCCTCGATTGTAAGCACTGGAAGTATTGTAACGAACATCAAAATAAATCGTTCCGCGATTTCACGCCGATACGCCCTAGCCCGCAAAAATCAAGCGCTGAGAGAATCGACGAGCTCATTGCGGGCTAGAAAGCTCTTAAACAGACGCTGGGCGTCTGCTTAAGAGCCTGTTTTTAAATTGAGGATTCAAAACAAACTCTTTGTAAACTCTTATCTGCAAAAAGCAGCGGAATTTCCCGGCGTAGCCGGAGACTCCGATGCCATAGCCTGCATCGCTCAAAAATCTCTAAAGATTTGTGAGCAATGCAGGCTACCGGTGAGGCAAATCCTGCATGCGCCGCCAGGCGGATACGACAGCCGGGTCGCTGATGTATTTCACCAACAGGTCACCGAGCTTTTCCGCGAGATCCAGATCTTCTTTGGCGAAAAAATTGAAGCGCTCGATCGCCTTCTGGCACAAAGGGGGCGCATTTTCGACATTTCCCTGGTCCATTTCGAACACCGCGCGATCCAGTGGAGCCATTTGGCGACGCCAGTTAATCATTTCGTCCACATACTGATTGATGACCTCCACAGCCTGTTTTGAATCTGACACCGCATTCGCACTTTTCTCGACCACTCGGAGCTTCGCGATGTGGGTATCGATCACCCTCGCGTAGTCTTCACAAATATCTGCAAACATGCTGCTCGCACCGAACAGAAGTAACGTGAGCGTTAGTAACCGTGAAAGGGGTGAGGTCAGCATCGGGATGGGGTCGCGTTCAAGGCAAGTTTGTTCGAGTTTTTAAGACCTCCATGAAATGAATTATAACTTTTGTCACGATCGCTCATGATTTAAGTGCAAAGTGCCGGGAACTTCACGCCTTTTCCAGAATTACCTTTCGACATGACTATTTATTATGAGCGAGACGCCACGATGGCTCCCGAAAGCGCGGCGATTTGTTCCGGCGCGTGTGAAGAGGACATAGCGATCCGAATTCGAGCGGCGCCTCGCGCAACCGTCGGGTAGCGGATGGCTGGAACGAGGAAACCGTGTGCAAGCAGGCTTTCTGCTAGCCGGAGGGCTTTTGCCTCGTCACCAATTATTACCGGAAAGATGGCGCTGGTTGGTTGCGGGCTTTTCCAAGCCACGGTGACAAGGCTTTTAGCCAAGAGAAAAACGTTATTCCAGAGCTGCGAGCGCAGGGCGTCTCCCTCTCCACTGCAAAGAATTTGGAGAGCGGCGGATCCTGCAGCGGCGCAGGCCGATGGCAATGCGGTGGAATAAATGAAGCTCCGGGCTCTATTGACCAGCAGCTGGATCAGCGTCCGTGAACCGCAGATAAATCCGCCACTTACGCCGAACGCTTTGCTCAGAGTTCCCATCTGGACCTCTACCTGTTGCTTCAAGCCGAGGGCGTTGACCAGGCCCGAGCCCTGTGGGCCGATAACCCCCGTGGCATGCGCTTCATCGACAAAAAGCAGCGCGCGAAATTGATTCTTCAGTTCAACGATTGCGGCGAGGTCTCCGAGATCGCCATCCATACTGAAAACAGATTCGGTAGCAATCAGTATTCTGCCTTGAGGATAAGCGCTCTGCGCCCACTCAAGGTGATGTTTTAGTTTGGTTACATTGTTGTGCGGAAACACCCTGAGGTAAGCTCCCGAAAGTTTCGCGCCGTCGATCAGGCAGGCATGGGCGAGTTTGTCCAGGATGATGACATCACCCCGACCAACCAGACTGCAGATTGTCCCGACTGCCGCTGCGTATCCGGTGCTAAACAAAAGTGCGCTCTCGGTGCCCTTGAATGCGGCGATGTCCTCTTCGAACTGTCTATGGGGAAATTGCGATCCGCTGACCAGGCGGGAAGCGCTTGACCCGACCCCAAATCGGTCGATCGCTGTCTTGGCCGCAGCCTTGACTGAAGGATGTTGCGAGAGTCCCAGGTAATCGTTTGACGCGAAATTCACGACGGTATGATCACCCATTTTGACGACAGGCCCTTGAATCTCATCAATGTTTCTGAGCTCGCGGAAGAGGGATTGTTCCCGCAGCCGGGTAAGGATTTGATCGTAGTGAATCATCAACGCTACTCCGCGTCCGGCTTTTTCAGGAGGCGGTCGAGTTCAGGATCGCGTTCGGCGCCGAGTCTTAAGGCGCGGTAATAGTGGCGCCGGGCCAGTTCGACGGCGGGCGGTTGACGTTCCAGGTAGAGGACGGCCAGGTTAAAGTGGGCTTCAGCATAATCCTCGTCCAGATCGATGGCCTTCCGCATTTCGTCCTCCGCAGCTGCCAACCAACCGCGTTTACGAATCAAAACGCCCAAGTAAAGGTGGGCTTTAGGATCACGCGGATCGAGGTAAACGGCCTGACTGAGAGCTGCCAGCCCGGCATCCAAGGCATCCTTCTGGTAGTCAATGATGCCGAGCGTAAGCCAAGCCTGCTGCGCGGTCGGGTCGAGGCGAACGGCCTTCTTCAGATGCTCCTCTGCCTCGGAGACTTCCCCGAGCCGAAACTCCGCCGAGCCGAGGTTCGCCCATCCCATCGGATGGTCGGGGGCTAGCTCAGTCAATTTTTGAAATTCCGCTTTCGCATCTTTGAATTTCTGACTTTTAAAATCGGCCAGGCCTTTCTCGGCGGCGCTCCTGGCTTCGTTCGAAAGCTGTGGAAGGATCGCTTCAGGGGCATCGGCAGCCAGCAGAAGAGTTCCGGCCGAACCGCACACAAAGCACCCAATCGTCAGGAACAAGGCAGCGCGGCGGAGCCGCAACCAAATCGTCCTCGTCCTTCGATTCTCTGGAGGAGACGTTTCAGTTAGAAGCAGTTTGCAGTCGGAAAAAATTGGCTGGAGGACGTTGCTTTCGCCGTCGCAAAGCCTAAGGCGGACACGCACAAGGCCCGGGAGCCTCAAGCCGCTTCCTTCCGGAGATCGAGGATGAGCTCGAGGACGATGAGGCATCCCAAGAGCCGCTAGCGTATCCCCTCCAAAGACTTCACGTAACTGATCGGACGACATGCCTCAACGCAAAACCCGGCACCCAAAACCTTAAACTCTTTCACCTGTTCTCCCCAACTCCCGTGCGCGCTCGGCAGCTGCCCTAACCGCAGACATGATGGTAAAGCGCAGACCGCGAGACTCGAGAATCTCGATTCCTGCCATCGTTGTGCCCCCAGGGCTGGCGACCATTTCTCTGAGTTCTGCCGGGTGGAGGTTCGTTTCCCGGATCATCTGCGCTGAGCCCAGCACGGTCTGAATGGCCAACGCGGCCGCAATTTCTCTTGGCAAGCCCATCATTACGCCTCCGTCCGCGAGCGCTTCAATAAATGTAAATACGTAAGCCGGCCCACTGCCGCTGAGACCTGTAACCGCATCCAAGGCGTTTTCGCGGACTCGGAAGACCAGCCCAACGGCGGCAAACATCCGGTCCGCTATTTCAGCATCGCCGGCTGTGGCGTGGTCGCCCAATGCATAAGCAGTCGCTCCTTTTTTTACCAGGGAAGGAGTGTTTGGCATTGCTCGGATGACTCGGGTGCGATGGCCGGCTGCATCCTGCAGTGCTTGCAGGGTGATTCCGGCTGCAACTGAAATTAACAGTTTCCCGTCCAAAAATTGTCGCACCTCGCGAAGGAGTTGAACTGAATCGGCCGGCTTTGTGCCGAGCACGATGGTATCGGCCTGCTGTACGAGCGTTTTGGGTGAGGGGGAGAGCTGGAGGCCATATTCCTGGACCTCTTTTTCGATTATCTCCGGGTGTCTGTTTACAACCAGTATATGTTCGGGTTTGCAGGCGTCTGCCTGCAACATCCCTTGGACCAGAGCGGACGCCATTTTGCCGAAGCCTAAAAAGCCGAAAGTCATGATTGAGAGAAGACTTCGTTTCACTACGCGTTCCGTGAAGACTCTGCAAGCCTTTGGCGAGCCTGCATCGCTCACAAATCTTTAGAGATTTTTGAGCGATGCAGGCTAAAATGACCGCTATAGTTTGCTTGCACCGGCAAGTCGATCTGTATGCATCAGCAGGCTGCGCCCCTCAATACCGCGAAGGGAAAACGCCTAAAGTGGAGGCCTCGGGCGTTGCTTTCCCTTCTGGCCATGGTTGTGGGTGCCGGAGTATATCTTGTGCAACGTGGCCCTGATCCGATCGCCATCACGACTGAGAAGGCTACCGTCCGGGACATCACGCAAGTCGTCTCGGCCACCGGTAAGATCAGGCCGGAGGTGGAAGTCAAGATTTCTGCGGAGGTAGCGGGCGAAATCATTGAGATGCCGGTTATCGTCGGGCATCGGGTAAAGAAGGGCGATCTGCTGATGAAGATCAAACCGGACAACTATATTGCTCGGGTGAAACAAGCTGAGGCCGCGATGAGCGCGGCTCAGGCGGACAGTCTTCAACGGCAGGTCCAAACGTTGAATGACCAACTCGACCTTCGCCGGGCGCAGGACTTGTTTTCCAAAAAGCTCATCTCGGAGACCGACTATAAGGCGGCGGAGACAAAAACCCACGTTTCACAGGCCTCATACGACTCATCGTTGCATCAGATCGATGTGGCCAAGAGCAACCTCGACCAGAACCGAGATTTACTGAGCAAATGCGTGATCTACTCACCAATGGATGGTGTGATCAGCGTTTTAAGCAGTGAAATCGGCGAACGGGTGGTTGCCACTGGCGATTTTGCCGGAACTGAGGTCATGCGTGTAGCTAACTTTGGGTCGATGGAGGCGAGGGTTGATGTCAACGAAAACGACGTGGTGAATGTAGAAGTTGGGGATCCAGTGCGAATCAAAGTAGACGCCTATCCCGGGAAATTACTGAGCGGTACGGTTAAACAGATCGCTAGTACCGCCACCGTGAAGAATGAGGGGACGCAACAGGAGGTCACAAACTTTGAAGTCCGAGTTCAGGTGGTCAATCCGGAAGTCCAACTGCGCCCGGGAATGAGTGCGAGCGTTGATATCGAGACACAGACCGTCCATCGCGTCGTGGCAGTGCCGATCCAATCGGTGACAGTCCGCAGCAGAGGGAGCGGAAAAACTGCCGAACAATCAAAACAAGACCGTGAAAAGCAGACGGGCGTGAATTTGAGCGAACTGGAAAAGCAAGCCAGAAATGAGCTTCAACGAGTCGTGTTCCTGAAGGCAAGAGACAAAGTGAACCTGGTTCCGGTGCAAACGGGAATTGCGGACAACAATTTTATTGAGATCCGGACAGGGGTTAAAGAGGGAGACGAGGTGGTGTCAGGAACGTACACGGCGATCAGCAAAGACCTCAAGGATGGATCCAAGGTCAAAATCGAGCGGCCGAAAGATGCGAAATGGTTTCGAGATCGTGACCGAGCACAAGCTGATCCGGCCAAAGGGTCAGGTGGTGATTCGTGTCTACCAGATCTTCAAGGAGTACAAGATGGGTTACACGACAATCCGGGCACTAAAAGGCGTTGACCTTCTGGTTCATCGCAACGAGTACCTGGCCATCATGGGGCCGTCGGGCAGCGGGAAATCCACTTTGATGAACATGCTCGGTTGTCTGGATACGCCGACCACCGGGCGTTATGAATTTAATGGCACAGACGTCGGAGCAATGGAAGACGACGAGCTTGCCGAGATTCGGAACAAGGAGATCGGCTTTGTTTTTCAAACATTCAACCTGCTTCCGCGTGCTACCAGCCTTCAGAATGTGGAGCTTCCGTTGATTTATGCCGGAGTAAGGGCGGACGAACGCCGCCGGCGCGCGGAACAAGTTTTGAACGCGGTTGGCCTGGGTGACCGGATGCAGCACAGACCGAATGAACTTTCCGGTGGCCAGCGCCAACGGGTGGCTATTGCGCGAGCGTTAGTAAATGACCCCTCAATCATTCTTGCGGATGAGCCGACCGGAAATCTCGATTCCAGAACCGGCGAAGAGATTATGTCTTTATTGGAAAATCTCTATGCCGGTGGCCACACGATCGTCGTGGTGACACATGAAGAAAGTGTGGCCCGCCATGCCCGCAGAATCGTGCGCATGCGGGACGGACTCATCGAAAGCGATCTGTGCGTGTGAGGAGAGTGCCAGTGCCAGGCCGAGAGGGAACGTGGCAAGGGCGCCTCGCCCGTTCATGTAGTAAGCAAAAGCTGCGGCTTTGCTCATCAGCTTCCGGCTCGCAAGCCAAGGCCGAGCTTTCCCTTATGCGGTTCACGGGCGAGACGCCC
>JAFAJU010000072.1 GCA_019236035.1 Verrucomicrobiota bacterium
TGAGCCGGATGACCCGTGAAATGTTCTGCCTGATGGAAGGCCGTCACGTGCATCCCTTGACGCTGTATCCCGGTGGGGTTGGTACAGTCCCGTCGGTGCAACTGTTCACCGATTACCTCATCCGGCTCATGAAGTACGTGGAGTTCATGAAAAAGTGCGTGCCGCTTCATGATGATCTTTTCGACTTTTTCTACGAGGCTTTACCTGGTTATGAGCAGGTTGGGCAACGTCGCGTTCTTCTGGGTTGTTGGGGGTCGTATCAGGATCCCGACGTTTGCGACTACAACTACAAGACGATGGACAAATGGGGGAAAGCGATGTTCGTCACCCCGGGAGTCGTTGTAGACGGCGAATTAGTGACTACCAACCTGGTAGACATCAATGTCCAGCTTCGCATTCTGCTCGGCTCATCGTACTACGAGGACTGGGAACAGAGCGAAACCTTTGTAACTCACGACCCGCTTGGGAACCCGATCGACAAGCGCCACCCGTGGAGTCAAACAACCATTCCGCAGCCGCAGAAACGGGATTTCAAGGGCAAATACACGTGGGTCATGTCGCCGCGATGGCTTGACAAACGAACTGGCGATCATCTGGCGCTCGATACCGGTGGTGGTCCTCTGGCGCGTCTCTGGACGACGGCTCTAGCTGGTCTGGTCGACATCGGTTACGTCAAGGCGACCGGAAGCAGTGTCAAAATGATCCTGCCGAAAACCTCGATGAAGCCTGAGGTCGAGTTGGAGTGGAAAATTCCGAAATGGAGCAATGCGATCGAACGCGATCGCGCGCGGACTTATTTCCAGGCCTATTCGGCAGCCGCCGCGATGTATTTCGTTGAGAGAGCGATGAAAGAATTGCACGCCGGCCGCACGGAAACTTTCACGCCTTTCAAAGTGCCTGATGAAGCAATCGGGTGCGGCTTCCATGAAGCTGTCCGCGGAGTGCTCTCGCATCATTTGGTGATCCGGGGCGGTAAAGTGGCTAACTATCATCCGTATCCGCCAACGCCTTGGAATGCGAATCCGCGAGATATTTACGGGACTCCCGGCCCGTACGAGGATGCGGTTCAGAATACGCCGATCTTCGAGGAGAATGGTGTGGACAAGTTTAAGGGCATCGATATCATGCGTGCCGTTCGCAGCTTTGACCCATGCTTGCCTTGCGGAGTGCACATGTATCTGGGAGACGGCAAGGTGATTCAACAGATGCATACTCCGACCGGGCTGGCAGGGTTAGCAAAAAGATGAGTCGCCAGCGATCCACAGGAGGAGCGTTGGCCATGATCCAGACGATCGAAGCGTCTCCGGACGAGATTTACGATATCGAGCTGGAGCATAGTTTGTTGGAAGCAAACGCTCAGTTGGCCAAAGAAAATCGAGCATTGCTGGATCGCCACGGCGTGACAGCTGTTGATGTGATGGGCGCGATCGGATCGGGCAAGACCACCCTGATCGGTCGACTGGTGGAGAGGTTGAAGGACCGTTTCGGAGTCGCGGTGTTCAATGGAGATGCCACGACTAGCTCTGATGCCGATCTGATCGCGAACCAAAGTGTGCCAGTGGTTCAGATCGCAACGATCAACGGCTGTCATTTGGATGCGAATCTGGTCGGGAAAGCGCTCCAAAAAATCAGCCTGGAGCAGCTTCGGCTAGTCTTCATTGAGAACATTGGCAACTTGATCTGTCCGGCGGAATTTCCGCTTGGCTCCAAAGCGCGGGTCGTTGTGGTAAGTGTTACCGAGGGTCCTTACATGGTGAGAAAACATCCTCACATGTTTTTGGGGGCACAGCTGGTGGTCATCAACAAAATCGACTTAGCCGAAGCGATGGGCGTTAGCGTGGCCGAATTGACCAAGGATGTGCACAAACTGAAACCGGATCTCCGGGTTATTCCGACCAGTTGTAAAACCGGCGACGGTCTCGATGAAGTGACCGCAGCGCTGCTGGCTGTGTGAAGTGATGCGCAGATGCACGAATTGTCAGTCGCCTCGGCGGTAGTAGAAAAGGTCCTGGAGTTCGTCAGTGCACATTCCGTGAAGAAAGTCCTGGCGGTGCGGCTGGCAATCGGAGAGCTGAGTCATATCGAAGCGGAGCAACTCCGTTTTTGCTATGTAGCTATTACCGAACAGACGCCGATCCAGGATTCGGCCCTAGAAATCGAAACGGTCGAAGCGGTCGTGAATTGCGAACGGTGCCGATATCGCGGCCGGCCGAAATACTGGGATGATGCGCTCTCGGTCGGACCAATACCGACCATGGAATGTCCGAATTGTGGAGGTGCAGTTGAAATAGCAGAAGGGAATGATTGCGCGATTAAATCGATCCGATTCGCCGTTGAAGATGATGGGTTAGCCATCCCGGCAGCATGAATTCTGGAGTGCCTATGGAGAAAGCACCAGTATTGAGCAACGCCGAATTGAAAGAGGGACGCCCGCCAGGAGACTTGGACGGCGACATTAATCTACAAGGCGAACGCATCCAAAAATTGCTCGAGCGGATCGAGGCGTTGCCCTACCCGGGAGCAAAGGAATTGATTCAAGAATGCATGGAAGCCGTACTCGCATTTTACGGTCATGGTCTGAATAGGATTTTGCAGGTTGTCAGCAGAGCTGGCCCAGAAGGCCGAAAGGTCTACCAAGACTTGATCCATGACGATGTGATCAAAGGGTTTCTACTGATCCATGATTTGCATCCATTGGACTTGGAAGCCCGTCTGCGGGAGGCTTTGGATAAAGTCCGCCCTTACCTTCGGAGCCACGGCGGCAATGTGGAGCTGATTAGCCTCGAGAACGACATGGCTAAATTGCAGCTTCAGGGCACCTGTAAGAGCTGTGCATCTTCCTCCGTCACCCTGGAACTGGCTATCCGGCACGCGATAGAACAGGCGTGTCCGGACCTCCTCCATTTTGAGGTGGAAGGCGCAATGCAGGACAAGCTACCTCAAGGGATACGGCTTCCAGCGCAAAAATCGATAGCCTGGACTGTAATCGAGGATGCCGAACGTCTGGCTGAGGGGGCGTGGATGCCTGTTCGGATCGAACAAATGCGGCTGGTCATTTGTAAGGTTAACGAAACCTTTTACGCCTACCGCAATCGTTGTCCGGCCTGCAATGTGCCGTTTGACGCGGGCGACCTGGCGGGTGGCTTTCTTTCGTGCGCTTCAGGTCATCGTTACGACATCTTGCATGCGGGTTGTTGTGCGGAGATTCCCAGCGCGCATCTCGATCCTTTTCCGCTTTTCTTCCAGGAGGGCGTCGTAAAAGTGGCGCTCACCAAAGACGTTGCCGATGCAGGTCCCCAAACAATCTCCCACGGTCACTGATCCCTCGGGTGCTGTGGAATGCGAACGCGCGAAAGTAGCAGTACTTGGCGCGGTCCAGGGGGTCGGTTTCCGGCCATTCGTCTATCGATTGGCGACACAACTCGGCCTGAAAGGCTGGGTGATGAACTCGTCCCAAGGGGTGTTCATTGAAGTCGACGGCCCGCTCGATTCGCTTCAAACCTTTCTGATTCGGCTAGAGAAAGAGAAACCTCCGCT
>JAFAJU010000180.1 GCA_019236035.1 Verrucomicrobiota bacterium
TGGCGGCACTCGGATCATTTGGCGTTCAGAAAGCTCTGATGATGCCGGATAAAAGCGGTATCGCCGCCGGCGTACGCCGAGCGATCCTGTCCCACTCAACCACAGCCGGCGACCCTTGGCCCGAGGTTCAGTTTCTTGAGCAAAGAATTGAACATACCGCTGATGATACGCGCGCTGCTGTGCGAACGATGTTAACTGCGGGAGTGCGCGCCATCGTCGTTTTGGGAGGCGACGGGACCCATCGCGTCGTGGCCTCCGAATGCGGTACCACACCATTAGTGACACTCTCGACCGGAACCAATAATGTTTTCCCCGATCTGCGTGAAGCAACGATTGCGGGAATTGCAGCAGGTCTGTGTGCAACCGGAGAATTCGACACTTCTGAGATCTGCCGGCGCAACAAGCGCTTAAATATCCGCTTCGACAATCGTCACGAGATCGCACTCGTCGAAGTCGCAATTTGCCGGAACAGGAACATCGGATCCAGAGCGCTTTGGAATCCGGACGATGTGTCCGAAATATTTGTAACGTTCGCCGAGTGTGACTCAATTGGTTTCTCATCGATTGCGGGCCTTCTGCGCCCTACCAGCCGGGATGCCGCCGAAGGATGCTCGGTCAGATTTAGTCACGAGAATCCGGTCTCCTGGGTGTCAGCGCCGATTGCGCCAGGTTTGATTAGGAATATGCCGATCGGCCTGGTTCGTCCTCTTCAGTTAGGCCAGCAAATCCGGATCGACGCGGACTATGGGACGATCGCTTTGGACGGCGAACGCGAAATCGAGTTTACGGCTGGAGACAACGTTTGCCTATCGCTCGACAGAGACGGGCCTCTTACTGTCGATATACGTAAGACTCTCGAATTGGCAGCCGACCGTGGATTAATGGCCTCGCGGATTTCTCATTCCCCAAACCCATAAAAGAAAATTAACAGGATGACTACTGAACTAAACAAGGAATTGCTTCTGCGGGCATACCGCATGATGCGGCGCATCCGCGATTTCGAAGAACGAGTCCATGTCGAGTTTGCCACCGGCGAAATCCCGGGATTCGTTCATCTTTATGCGGGCGAAGAAGCGTCGGCAACCGGAGTTATTTTGCACCTTCGGAAGGAAGACTACGTGGCAAGCACCCATCGGGGACACGGCCATTGTATCGCCAAGGGAATGGCTCTCCGAAGCATGATGGCTGAAATATACGGCAAGAAATCGGGCATCTGCGGAGGCAAAGGAGGCTCGATGCATGTTGCGGATCTAGACCTCGGAATGATGGGCGCCAACGGAATCGTCGGCGGCGGCGGCCCTCTGATCTGCGGTGCGGCTTTAGCAGCAAAAATCAAGAGAACCGACAATGTCGCGATTTGTTTCTTCGGTGATGGCGGCTCCAATCAAGGCACAATCCTGGAATCGCTGAACCTTTCTTCCGTTCTGCAATTACCCGCTATTTTCGTCGCGGAAAATAACGGATACGCGGAGTCGACCGCTTCGCGATGGGCGGTTGCCACCGGCAATATCGCCGATCGAGGCGCCGGGTTCGGCATGCCGGCGGCAATCGTTGACGGCCATGACTTTTTCGCCGTGTACGAGGCGGCCGGCGAAGCGGTTCAGCGCGCACGTTCAGGCGGCGGCCCTTCCTTGATAGAGGTCAAGGTCAACCGCTATTTTGGGCACTTTGAGGGAGACCAACAGACTTATCGCGGCCCTGATGAAGTAAAAAAACTGAGAGAAACAAAAGATTGCCTGCTGTTGTTTCGCGGCACAGTAACCAAGCAGAACCTGCTCACGGACAAGGAACTCGACCAAATCGACGAAGAGGTCAAAAACGAAGTCGAGGACGCCGTCGCTTTCGCAAAGCAAGCCCCCAAACCACAAGCATCCGACCTGCTCACGGATGTCTACGTGGCCTACGCTTAACCTCTAGCTCTAACGTTTAAATATGGCGCGAAAAATTAGTTTCAAACAGGCTGTTAACGAAGCGATCGCTCAAGAAATGGGTCGTGATGAAACGGTGATCGTGATGGGCGAAGATAATGTCGGAGGAATGGGAGGCGAGGGAGAAAGGGACGCCTGGGGCGGCGTGCTCGGAGTCACCAAAGGGCTCTATGGGAAATTCGGAGATCGGGTCATGGACACGCCCATTTCCGAGTCAGCCTTCATCGGAGCGGCCATCGGCGCGGCGGCATGTGGATTACGCCCGGTGGTGGAACTCATGTTTGTC
>JAFAJU010000310.1 GCA_019236035.1 Verrucomicrobiota bacterium
GTTGGCAAACTCCTGGATGAATGCGCCGACTGGGTTTGACGTCGTCAACGGCCAACCGGTGAACATCAATCCGGTCGCAGCAATGTTCAATCCGGCGTCGCTTCACGAGACCATCCACATGGTCCTGGCTGCTTATGTAGCTACTGCGTTTTTGGTCGCTGGAATCCACGCGTTTTTTCTCCTGCGGGATCCACAAAACGTCTTTCACCGCGCTTCCCGTAGCATTGCTCTGGTTATCGCCTGCATCTCGATTCCTCTCCAGATGCTGAGCGGAGATTTTGCCGCGCGAGAAGTTGCCAATTTAGAGCCGCCTAAGCTGGCAGCCATGGAAGCGCATTATCAAACGGGCACGGGCGTACCTCTGATGGTAGGCGGAATTCCGGATGATGTCACTGGGAAGGTAAATTACGCCCTTCAGATCCCCTACGGATTGAGCATACTGGTGGGGTACAATCCAGAAACTAAGGTCGTCGGGCTTGAGGACTTCCCGCGCGATCAGTGGCCGAACGTCCGACTGGTGCACTGGTCCTTCGACATTATGGTGGGGACCGGATCTGCCATGCTGGCAGTCGCCGCCTGGGTCGCTTGGATCTGGTGGCGGACTCGGCGGTTGCCCGATAACAAATGGCTGCTGCGCGCGTTGGTTTGTTCCGCGCCGCTCGGCTTCATCGCAGTAGAGACCGGCTGGTTTGTGACCGAACTCGGGCGACAACCCTGGATCATCTACGGGTTTATGCGTACCCGAGATGCCGTGACTCCGATGCCCGGACTGGTCGTACCATTCACCACGTTCACCACCGTTTATCTGCTTCTCGCGGTCATCGTCATCTTCTTGCTCCGGCGCCAGTTCATGGAAACCCAGCCGCGCTGGATCAAAAAGGAGACCCTCAAAAAGGAGCCAGTTAGCCATGCTTGAAACATTGATCGCAGCGGTCATGCTGACTTCGCTCATCGTCTATGCGCTGGTGGGCGGCGCCGATTACGGCGGCGGAATGTGGGATTTACTTGCCTCAGGCCCGAGGGCAAAGCGTCAGCGCCACGCTATTGTTGAAGCAATCGCTCCCATTTGGGAGGCAAATCATGTCTGGCTGATTTTGGTGATTGTTTTGCTATTCTCGGGATTCCCACGGGCATTTTCGGCGATCATGATTGCGTTACATATTCCGATCACCGCCATGCTGATCGGCATCGTGCTGCGTGGCTCGGCGTTTGTATTCCGAAAATACGACTCGACAGCAGATGCGGTGCAGCGGCGATGGAGCACGATTTTTGGAATCGCGAGTTTCTTCACGCCCTTTTTTCAGGGATTAGCATTGGGCGCATTGACCACCGGCGACATCCATGTCGTCGAAGATCACGTTACTACTGGCTTCTTCGCGGGCTGGCTTACGCCGTTTGCGTTGGCGTGTGGGTTATTCGCGCTGGCGCTCTTTGCGTTCCTGGCAGCAACCTATATGACGGTTGATACACAAGGCCAACCGGATCTCCAGAATGACTTTCGACTTCGCGCAATTTGGGCTGAGACAGCGTTGATCCCGCTCGCGATCATCGTCTTTATTACCTCAAAATATGGTGCCGCATTAATGTACCGCGGCTTGACCAATTGGTGGGCGCCGCTCCTGCTCGGATGGACGACTCTAAGCGCGTTAACCGCAGCCTTGGCGCTCTGGTCTCGGAGATTTTATCTGGCACGAATCGCTGCAGTGGCGCAGGTGACATTTATTCTTCTAGGCTGGGGCTTGGCACAATTTCCGCACTTGGTTACACCGGATGTCACACTCCAGAACGCCGCTGCACCAGAGTCGACCTTAAAACTTTTGCTGCTAGCCCTCGGAGCAGGTGCGGTCGTTCTGCTGCCTTCACTGATTTATCTGTTCCAAATCTTCAAAGGGCAAGAAGAGCGTTGACGCTCAATTAGCTCGAATGGGCTTCGCTATGCAAGACCAGCAGGACTCCGCCTAGCCTTGAGCAAACATCCCAACCTCAAACGACTCTCATGGAATTGGCGCTGTCCACTTAACCCCCAAAGCGCTTAGGCCTTGCGCTAGTGGTTCCGCAGCTTTAAAAATGTTAGTTTCTACGTCGACCTTTCTGTGTTGGAATTCCAAGCTTGGAGATTTCCGATGATGATCAAATTAATCCTTGATGCTCAGGAGGTGGAAACAAAAGCCGATGAACTTCTCATCGATCTGCTACTCCGCAAGGAATTCAAGATCCCGTGCGTGTGTTACCATCATCAACTCGGCCCGATCCAGACGTGCGACACTTGCATTGTGGAGGTCAACGGCCAACTCGGGCGCGCCTGCGCCACAAAAGTTTCCTCCGGCATGCAGGTGCAGACCAAGTCCGCCCGGGCTGACGCCGCGCAGCGGGAAGCCTTCGACCATCTGCTCAAGAACCATATGCTTTACTGCACGGTCTGCGACAACAATAACGGCAACTGCAGGATGCACAACACGACCAAAATGCTCGCGGTGGATCATCAGAAAATCCCATTCACACACAAGCCGTACGAGGTCGACGCCACGAATCCTTTTTACCGGTACGATCCGGACCAGTGCCTCCTTTGCGGCTGCTGTGTCGAGGCCTGCCAGAACGTCGAAGTCAACGAAACGCTCTCCATCAACTGGGAGGATCCGCATCCGCGAGTTTTGTGGGACGGCGGAAAGCCGATCGGCGAATCGAGTTGCGTCTCCTGCGGCCACTGCGTGACGGTCTGCCCCTGCAACGCGCTAATGGAAAAGTCGATGCTCGGGGAGGCCGGCTACATGAGTGGGCTGCCGAAGCCGGCGTTGAATGGGATGATCGATATTATCAAGGGCATTGAGCCGGACATGGGCTATCGATCGATTCTGAAAGTCTCCGAAGCCGAATCGGCCATGCGCGAATCGCGCACCCGCAAGACCAAAACGGTCTGCACCTATTGTGGTGTCGGTTGTAGTTTCGATGTTTGGACTCGAGACAGGCACATCCTTAAGATCGAGCCCGAAGAGGGCCCGACGAACGGCATTTCCACCTGCGTGAAGGGAAAATTTGGTTGGGATTTCGTTAATAGCAGTGACCGACTGACGTCACCACTCATCCGTGAAGGCGACAAGTTTCGCAAGGCAAGTTGGGAGGAAGCCCTGACTCTGGTGGCGCAGCAATTCACCGAGATCAAGGCTAAGAACGGACCTGATGCGCTCGCCTTCATCTCCTCCTCGAAATGCACCAACGAGGAAAGTTATCTAATGCAAAAGTTGGCGCGCGCGGTCATCGGCACGAACAACATGGACAATTGCTCGCGCTACTGCCAGGCGCCCGCCACCGAAGGTCTGTTCCGCACCGTTGGTTACGGCGGCGATTCTGGTTCTATCCGGGACATCGAGAATGCCGGCCTGGTTTTGATCATTGGCAGCAACACGGCCGAGGCCCATCCCGTCCTAGCCACCCGCGTCAAACAGGCCCATAAGCTGCGCGGTCAAAAACTTGTCGTCGCCGATTTGCGCAAGCACGAGATGGCAGAACGCGCCGATCTCTTTTTTCAGCCGAAACCTGGAACGGACATCGCCTGGCTTTGCGCGATCACCCGCTACATCCTCGATAATGGCTTGGAGAAAACCGAATTTTTGAATCAGTGGGTCAACGGTCTCGATCAGTACTACAAGAGCTTGGAACCGTTCACACTGGAGTTTGCCGCGAAGACCTGCGGACTAACCGTCGAACTGCTGAAGCAGGTCGCACACATGATCGTGGAGGCCAATGGCGTCTGCATCCTTTGGGCGATGGGCATCACGCAGCACAGCATGGGTTCGGATTCTTCCACTGCCATTTCCAATCTGCTCCTTGTCACCGGAAATTACATGCGCACCGGCACGGGAGCCTATCCCTTGCGCGGTCATAACAATGTCCAGGGCGCGGGCGATCACGGAGCCCATCCGGAAAACCTTACCGGCTACCAGACTGTGCACGACCCGGAAGTGCGCGCTCGTTTTGAAGCCGCCTGGAAGGTTTCACTACCGTCCACCAAGGGCCTGGATAATTTTCAAATGATCGAGGCAATCCATGCCGGTAAACTCAAGGCGATGTACCTGTTTGGCGAGGAAATCGCTCTGGTCGACGGGAACTCCAACCATGTCCAGTCAGCGCTTTCCAAACTCGAGCTTTTCGTGGCGCAGGACGTTTTCTTCAGCAAAACCTGTCAGTTCGCCAACGTGATCTTTCCGGCCAGCCCAAGCCTTGAAAAGGAAGGCACGTTCACCAGCACGGAGCGACGCATTCAACGGCTTTACCAGGTCTTCGAACCGTTGGAGGGAAGTCGGCCCGACTGGCGAATCATCCAGGATCTGGCAAATCACCTGGGCGCAAAATGGAATTATCAGCATCCGTCTGAGATTTATCAGGAGATCGCATCTCTTACCCCGTTGTTTGCGGGGGTGACTTACGAGAGGTTGGAAGGTTACAAGTCGTTACAGTGGCCGGTTGACGCTGACGGAAACGATGAACCGTTGCTTTACGTCAAAGGATTCCCCTTCCCTGACGGGAAGGCAAGGTTGCACCCGGTTGCCATGTCCATTCCCACGGAACCTGCCGATGAGGAGTTCGACCTGCATTTCAACAACGGATGCATGCTCGAGCATTTTCACGAAGGCAACATGACCTATCGTGCCCCTGGTATTCGCGAGAAAGTCCCGCACGCGTTCCTCGAGGTTTCCGCTGAACTTGCCGCAGAACGAGATATTCAAAGCGGGACCTGGGTGCAGCTTATCTCGCCTTACGGGAAACTTAGAGTCCGCGCCTTGGTAACCGACCGCGTGCAGGGCAAGGAGTTGTACATGCCGATGAACTCATTCGAGAGCCCGGTGAATCTTCTGACCAGCAGCCACACCGATACCGTGACCCACACGCCTGCATACAAAGAATCATCCGTGCGGATGGTCGTCTTGCCAGAAATGGGAGAGAGCCCGCTCCCGAAAGTGAATTCGCGCTTCGGCCATCGGACGCCTCAAAGCGGCGTGGAGGTCGAGCGCAAGTGGAAGAGGGCCGATTATGAAATGCCCAAGGGAGAACCCGTTCAGGCTGCGGCCAAAAGAAATTAAGGCGAACCTATGGCCGAACCAATTCCACTGAAACTCCCGTTGCGCGATCCCCGCGAGGCCCTCTACCAACGGCTGGAAAATGCCCCGCACGAACATGCCGAGGCTTTGCTCACCACATATGACATCCTTCAGGGCCTCCACGACCGAGGCATCCTCGAATTGGCGAAGGGCGTGCTCGGTTCAAGCGAAAAGGTGCTGCAAATCCTCGTTGATACGGCAAATACCCCGGAAGTGATTCGTGGAATTCGCAACGCGATGATCCTAGCCAAAATCGCCGACGCCATCGACCCAAATTTGCTCGAATCTCTTGAAAGAGCTGTGCCGGAAGGACTCGCCGAGGCCCAGAAACCGAAGCCGCTTGGGTACTGGCAATTACTGAAAAAATTATTGAGCCGGGATACTCGTCGCGTTCTTGTCGCCGGAGCTTGCGTTTTGGAATCGTTGGGGAAAAGCCTTGGTTCCCAAGGACCTCGCGGCGTATAGCTCCTCGGCCTAATTTGGGATTTTCATGCAATCGTGATGTTCTCTCGGGTCAAAGCCTCATCCACCGCGAAAGAAAGATCACTCCGCACCTGAACCCAATCCTCGTACCGATCCGTCCACGCTCGAAGTTGAAAGCTCACAGAACCGGGGGCAAAGCTGACAATATAAGCATGCGGGGCTGGTTCCTTCGCTACGCTTGGATAATTGGCCGCGACACTTTTCAATAATTCGACGACACGTTGCGGAGCGACGCCACGGACCACGCTGACCGGCACTTCGACCGCACGGTATCGATCCGAAAAGGTCCAGTTTGTCACCTTATTGGAGATGATCGTCCCGTTTGGCACAATGACTTCGGAACCGTCCGCCGTGCGAATAACGCATGCTCGGATACCGATGCGTCGGACCTCTCCAATGTCCCCATCTACCTGGACGACGTCACCGACTTTAATCGGGCGTTCAAAAAGCAGGATCAATCCGCAAACAAAATTATTGATCACAGTCTGTAATCCAAATCCGACGCCAACAGTGAATGCTCCTGCCAGAATCGTGACCTTGGTAAGATCGACGCCTAGCGAGGCCAGCGCGACGAAGAATCCGAGGAGCAGGACAGCGTAGTGGATCATCGTTGAAATCGCCTGCGGGATGCCTCGCTCAAGGTGCCAATGATGATAGACGTCTTCTTCCAGAAGAAAGCGCAAACACCTCGAAACTAGGAAAGAACCCCAAACCGTGACTATAAACGCCAGAACCTGGCCCAAAGAGATGTTGAGAGAGCCCATTGTGAGGCTAGCCCGCAGCGCGGCTTCACTATTCGTAACCAATGGCATTAGTAGCCCGAAAAAGCTCAGCGTTAAACTCAACCAAAACAAAAAGGCTAAGAATTCAGCTACGCCACAAATACGCCGCTGAAGCATAGGCCGGTGGAGCCGAACGACCCGCATCAAGGCAAGCGGGCGCGCCTCCAGCGCTATAATGATTAACCCTTCGACTATTCGCAGGGCAGCGTACAGGGCGGCTGCAACATAAGCGCTTCTAAGAGCACCGTTTCCCAGGAGATTGGCTAAGTTGACATATCCAAAGACGTTAGCCAGGAGAGTCGCCGGAAAGACGATCAGGCCGAATAGCGTGGCACCTCGTATTGTTCCCGCGAACCGCTTGGCTGTGTTGGCACCAATGGTCTTCAAATGCTTACTCCGGATGAGCCAGATGAGAAACAGAGTTCCGCCTACCATCTCTGCGCTGAAGATGAACCGGGAAAAGAGTGGTAAGGCTGCCGTAATCAAACGCAACTGATCGACAAAATAAAAAACGAGCAGCGCGTTGAGGATTGGAAATAGCGTTCGGTCAATTAACCGGCGGAGAACCAGCGCGGTGGGGATGAGAACAGCTGCCCCAAGGATTGCTTGCAGCAAACCCGGAGCGAGCGAATAGACCGGTGCGATGATCACAAAAGAGAGCGCTGTTG
>JAFAJU010000360.1 GCA_019236035.1 Verrucomicrobiota bacterium
TCGCCCGACCACAGCGAGGACGAGGACGAGTTCGAGGACGAGGACGATTAGGCAGCGCCTTAGCGCGTCGCAGGGGAGTCTTGCTCGATCAGGGCGACTAGGTCGTGGGCCGTATTCTGGATGGCGGAGACGTCTGCTTGGGAAAGAGGCTGATCCGGGGCGAGCTTCTGGCGCACATCTTTGAGATGCGAAATGATCTCGGCGATCAACGGGCTGGACTTGAGCGGGGTTGAAAACGTGTCGAGCCGCTGCAGATAATAATCGAGCAGATCCAATCGGCGCAGCTTGGCAGCTCGTTCCGGCGAAAAGTCTGTCGCCACACTGGCTGCACCTATCTCCAAGCCGCGGATCCATCCGCCGAGACTCAGCAGATGGGCCATCTCTTCATCGCGCAAATCTAACATGGCGCTTTCCACATCCTTTTGGGTGACGATGAGCTCTTTACGGAGGCCATTCCAGTCGGACTGCTTGGCCAGGTCCAGCAGTTGTTTGCTATGCCGATTGACAGGCTGCTGTACACCGAGTCCTTTCGCTCGCCGAAGCAGTTCGCGGCCCAGAGGGGCTACCGCTTTGTTGTCTTCCCCGACTACCGCGAGGAATCCGTCGCCGATCAGGACGCCAAAGCTGAGCGAAAATCTGACGCGGTTGTCGAGACGGAGTGCTTGAGGGGTACGAGTCAGGTCCCGGGCCGGAATAGGCTTGAGTGAATCCAAAGTATCAAACAGTTTTTCTATTGAGGGAGTAGTGAATTGATTGATACCCAGTTCTTCCCGGTAATGAGAATCGTCCGAGAGGTCGGAATTTTCCTGGGCTTTGGCCAATCCGGGAAAAGCCAACGATAAAGCGACAAGGAGGTTAAAAATGAGCCGCAACAGTCCCGTAAGCATGCGTGTTTGGTTGGAAGATATAGCCGCTATCGGGGGCTCGCCAGATACGTTCTGTCAAGGATTTCCACTTGACCGCAAGAGGCAAACGGGCATCATGACGCGGGGATTTTCGAGCCTTAACCCTTTGATAATCACTCACTAATATGCATGGAGAAGTCGGGAAGGTGCTTTGGACTATTTCTTATTTTATTGTGGTTCTCGGGCTTTCGGCGTACGGCATTCACCGATATTCGATCATCTATCTGTACTTCAAAAATCGCCACTGCAAGCCGGCGGCAGCCTCGCGATTTGCCGAATTACCGGTGGTAACAGTCCAACTCCCGATCTATAACGAAGTTCACGTCGTCGAGCGTCTGCTGAAGGCGATCAGCGAAATCGACTATCCAAGGGATAAACTGGAGATCCAGGTTTTGGATGATTCGACCGACGAGACACGGTCGATGACAGAAAGGACGGTGGCGAAACTTCGGGCACGCGGCTACGACGCGGTTGTGCTGAGAAGAGAGGATCGCGTTGGGTTTAAGGCGGGGGCATTAGACTACGGATTTCAAAAGGCGAAAGGTGAATTTTTCTTTATCCTAGATGCCGACTTTGTTCCGCCGCCGAACATTCTGAGGGAAAGCATCCAGCACTTTGCCGACCCGAAAGTGGGGATGATTCAGACGAGGTGGGGGCACATCAATCGCTCCTATTCATGGCTGACGCGCGCCGAGGCTATCCTGCTCGATGGTCATCTTGTCCTGGAGCAGACTGCCCGGAGCCGCACGGGTCGGTTCTTCAATTTTAACGGCACGGCCGGATTGTGGCGCAAGAGTTGTATTCGCGAATCGGGTGGTTGGCAGCATGACACCCTGACCGAAGACCTGGATTTGAGTTATCGCGCACAGTTGCGAGGGTGGAAATTTGTGTTTCTGGCCGATATTGTCACACCCGCTGAGCTGCCAGTCGACATCGACGGCTTCAAATCGCAGCAACACCGTTGGACGAAGGGGTCGATTCAAACATGCAAAAAGGTGTTACCGCGGATCTGGAGCAGCCAGCTGCCCTTATTCATAAAGGTCGAAGCAACGGCCCACCTGACTGCAAATTTTGCCTACCTCTTATTGGCATTCCTTTGCGTATTGCTCCACCCATCTTCCGCCGGTGCGAGTTCGGCGGCTGCAGGCGGGGTTGCCCGTATGCTTTTGATTGATCTCCCGATCTTCGTGGCGACGACAGTGTCGGCCGCAGTATTTTATCTCTGCGCGCAAAGGGAACTCTATCCGAAGGACTGGAAGCGCGAGATTTGGTTTTTCCCATTTGTGTTGGCGCTCGGAATTGGTCTGTCGATCAACAATGCGCGAGCCGTTCTGGAAGCAATGTTCAATCGCAGATCGGATTTCTGCCGGACGCCAAAATACGGTATCGAGAGAAGCAAGCAGCGGTGGCAGGACAGCCGGTATGCGGCGGTGCGCACCGTAATCCCCTTGATCGAATTTATTTTTGCCGGGTACTTCACTTACTTCGTATTTCATGCTTTTCAAAATCACGAATTTCTGTCAGTACCGTTCTTAATGTTGTTCCAGATTGGTTTCGCGTACGTAGCATGCGGTTCTATCTGGCAGCGTATGATGCGACCTCAGTGGAGTTCGCGGGACATTTCAGTGGCTTAAACAGGATGGAAAAACTTTTTGCAGTTGCGTTTTTAGTGGCCAGCTTGGCGGCATTAAGCCGCGCTCAGAATCCTTCTCCCACAGCCCCAGCACCAGCGGCGCCTTCCCAAAGTCCGGGTGCGGTGGTCGCTGCTTCACCGGCCCCGGCGCCAGCGCCAGCGCCGGTTTTGGAAACAAAGCTGGTGGTTAGTATTCCGGAGCAGAAGCTAGCGGTTGTGGTGAACTATAAGGTATACCGGACCTACAGAATCTCGACGTCACGGTTTGGTGAAGGAGATATTCTGGGGAGCTGGTGCACTCCGACGGGACACCTGGCTGTTGCCACGAAGATTGGCGGCACGGTGCCAGTGGGAGGAGTTTTTCAAGGCCGGCGGTACACTGGTGAGGTTCTTTCGGTGAACGCACCAGGGCGGGATCCGATCGTAAGTCGCATCATTTGGTTGCGCGGTCTGGATTATGCGAACAAGAACGCCTTTCATCGGTGTATCTATATACACGGGACTCCGCAGGAAGATATGCTGGGTAAGAAATCCAGTTATGGCTGCATCCGCATGGGTTTGAGCGACGTCATTGAAGTCTTCAACTGGATCGGGGTTGGCACCGAGGTAGCGATCTTTGACAAACCGATCAGTCGCGGCGTGAAGGAGTTGACAGATAACAGGCGCTTGATGGCGACAAATACCACCAGGACTGACACGCGAACCGAACTGGTTCGCTGATCCGAATCGTCTTAACCAAAGAACCGGCTGGAATCACGGCCTTTCTGGGACCGGTAGGGCGAGGCTCCGCCCGAGCCGCGGCGCGACGCGGCGCGTGACGACCTGAAGGCCAAGACCGTGTCTTCCTCCCACGGCTCGGACGGAGCCTCCCCCTACCCGCGCGATCGCCCAGAAGCGGGTCCCATACGACTTATGGGGACAGGTCAATTTTTCGCCGGTCCAACCAAAAGCGCGGCCCGTGATTCGGAGAGGGCCTGCGTTGTCGCACTCCGTTGGCGCTACAAGGCCAAGGTGAAACTTGGCCCTACCAGATCGTTTGGTAGGGACGCGCTTCGTCGCGTCCCAGCTGGTTGACAGAAAGAAGTTCACCGGGTTGAGTGCAGAAAAGAAATCTTTGGGGTCGTGCACTTTTTGCTTGGCCGCCCACAATATCTAGTGTCTAATATGCGCCACTTGTGCTATATAATGGGTGATCGGGTGGTTTATCCCTGGGAAATCACAGGTTAAGCACAGGATTTGGCCAGGAAACGGGCAATTATTAACAACTTATTACCAGCGGAACCCAGATTTCAGGAGGGCCCCCTAGATGATCAAATTGAAAACAGGAGTCCGAACCAGTGATTTGAGGCCGCGCGGACGCAGATCGCGAGCGCGGAAGAAGAGTGGATTGAAGTTTCAGCGCTTTTTCAGCCAGGAAGGCATTTCACCCTTTGATGAAATTGAATGGGAGCGCCGCACCGCCGAAATTACGGATGATAGCGGGAAAGTGATCTTTCGTCAGGAGGATGTTGAGGTGCCCAAATCCTGGAGCGCGCTCGCGACGAAGATCGCAGTGTCGAAGTATTTCTACGGCGACATCGCGCATGGCACGGATCCGTACCAGGGGGGGCGCGAAAGCTCGGTTCGTCAACTGGTGCATCGAGTGACGCGAACGATCTCGGATTGGGGAATGAAAGATGGTTACTTTACAGAAGAAGCGTCTGCGGAAGCCTTTTACAACGATCTGACTTGGCTCTGCCTGAACCAGCACGGTGCATTCAACAGTCCGGTCTGGATCAATGTCGGACTCTACCAGCAATACGAGATCGGGAGAGGGTGCGGGCAAGGCAATTATTTCTTCAATCGCGACGCGGGAGAGGCGGAGCGAGCGCCCACGCAGTACGAGTATCCTCAGGCCTCGGCATGTTTCATCCAGGCGGTGGATGACACCATGGAAGACATCATGCGCTTGGCGACAAGTGAGGCCATGCTTTTCAAGTATGGGAGTGGCACCGGGTCAGATCTGTCAACGCTGCGGAGCACGCGTGAAAAGCTGAGCGGCGGCGGTCGCCCGAGCGGTCCGCTTTCGTTTCTCAAGGTGTACGATCAAGTGGCGAACGTTGTGAAGAGCGGCGGCAAGACCAGGCGAGCGGCCAAGATGAATACGCTCAAGGATTGGCATCCGGATATCGAAGAGTTTATTGAAGCGAAAGCCAAGGAAGAGAAGAAGGCCTGGGCGCTGATAGAACAAGGGTACGACGGCAGTTACAACGGCGAAGCCTATGGCTCGATCATGTACCAGAACGAAAATCTGTCGATTCGGGTGAGTGACGAGTTCATGAACGCCGCGATCGATGGCAAGGAATGGTGGACCCGGAATGTGGTCAGCGGAGAGTCCTGCGAACGAAAGGAAGCGCGCAGCCTGCTGCGAAAGGTCGCCGAAGGGACATACATCTGCGGCGATCCAGGGATGCAGTTCGATTCGACGATCCATAAGTGGCATACATGCAAGGGGACAGGGCGCCAGAATTCGACGAACCCCTGTTCTGAATACCTGTTTCTGGATAACACGGCCTGCAACCTGGCGTCTTTGAACCTGATGAAGTTCAGGCGGCCGGATGGCGGGTTCGATGTGGAGAGATTCAAGGCAGCGGTGCGGGTGTTTATCACTGCCCAAGAGATCCTGGTGGACAACGCGAGCTATCCGACCAAGGAGATAGCGGAGAACAGTCACATTTTCCGGACACTGGGTCTCGGCTTCGCCAATCTGGGCGCGCTGATAATGAGCTATGGGCTAGGGTACGATTCGGACGAAGCGCGAGCGCTAGCGGGCTCAATCACGGCCATCATGACTGGTGAGGCCTATGCCCAAAGCGCGCGGACGGCTTCCGAGATGGGGCCGTTTTCCGGGTATCGCGATTCCAGAGCGACCGGCTTCACGAAGACGGTCGCAGAAGACAATGTAGACTCGATGCAGGAGGTGATCCGATTGCACCGTCAGCATTGTGACATGATAGATGACTCGATCGAGTTTGGTTATCTCAAGAAGGAAGCGATCGAGGTCTGGAACAACGTGATCGCACTCGGGAAGAGGGAGGGTTTCCGGAATGCGCAAGTCACCGTCCTGGCGCCGACCGGAACGATCGGATTCCTGATGGACTGCGATACGACAGGGATTGAACCGGACATCGCGCTGGTGAAATACAAACTTCTGGCCGGCGGCGGCATGCTCAAGATTGTCAACCAGACGGTGAAACCGGCGCTGGAAAAGTTGGGTTATGCGCCGGATCAGATCGAGAAGATTCTGGCGCATATTAATGAACATGACACGATCGAAGATGTTGTTATTCCGGAAAGTCATAGCGTCATCAGGAGTGGACTGAAAGCGGAAGACCTCCCTGTCTTCGATTGTGCGTTCAAGCCGTTCAAGGGTGAACGGAGTCTGCATTATCTGGGGCACTTACGGATGATGGCCGCCTGTCAGCCATTTCTGAGTGGTGCAATCTCGAAGACGGTCAATATGCCGAATAGTGCGACGGTCGACGAGATCACTAACACCTATATCGAAGGCTGGAGGCTAGGGCTGAAAGCGGTGGCGATTTACCGCGACGGATCGAAGCGCTCAGCGCCGTTGAATACGAGAAAGACGAAGGACATGGGTGTGGAAGAGGCACCCGAGGCCACCGCGGAGACCGGAGCGCTGCGGGGCCGAGTAGCAGACCTAGAGAAAGAGATCGAGACGCTGCGGGCTGCGATGGAGCAACCTTCGAGGAATCGAATGCCGGATACGCGCGTTTCGCTTACCCACAAATTCGAGATCGCCGGTCACGAAGGCTACATCACTGTTGGCCTGTACCAGAACAGTCAGCCTGGGGAATTGTTTATCCAGATGGCGAAAGAGGGGAGTACGATCGGCGGGCTGATGGATACGGTTGCGACCCTGACCTCTCTAGCCCTGCAGTACGGGGTGCCCCTTGAAAGTCTGGTCAAGAAGTTTGCCTACCAGCGGTTCGAGCCGAGTGGATTCACCAAGAATCCGGATATACGCAACGCGACAAGCATTACCGATTACGTTTTCCGGTGGCTAGGATGCCAATTCATAAGAGGTTACAAGGAAGCCACGGCGCCGAGCCGGTCGCAGCCTGATTTGCCGATGAAAGAGATTGCCGATATTGAGAGAAAGGCGATCAATCGCCCGGTTGCAGAGCTGCCGCGGACGGCTGAGAAGGAAATCATCGATGTGATCACGAGCCGGTCGAACTCGGAGGGGACACTGGGTCAGGCGACGAATGGCAAGGGCTTGTCGATGAGTCACGCGGAGAGAGTTCGCGAGGCCTTGGGAAACATGTATATGGACATCAGCTGTTCGTATTGTGGCAGTACGAAAGTAATTCGCGCCGGAGCATGTGGGATCTGCACGGAGTGCGGCACGTCGCAGGGATGCAGCTAGCACCGGAACTTCCGGCTGAGCCGGAAAATTCCGCTGTTTTTGTGGTAGTTTCGGGGGGGAAGCGCAAATAGCGCATAGACTAGGAAGCCCAGGCTAATGCCTGGGCTTCTGTTTGACGCTCAAGGCTTGCCCCTGGACCCTGACCTGCCGTAACATTGATCGAGTCTAACAGACGCGGGAGTTGGGTTGGGTCTTATCGCAACTTCTCCCCCTTTTTCCGCTTATGCCACAAACCGCGCAGCCAAAGCATGTAGAAATGCACACAAGCCCCCAGGGGACCCAGCGAAGGCCAAAGCCGGTCTTCCGATTCTCTGTAGGTTACTTTCTGGGCGTGCTTGTTTTGAACATCCTCATCTCTCCATTCTTGGATCCGCTTCGAGGCGGGATTCTTATTGAGACGACGCTGATGACATTGGTTTTGCTGTTCGCCGTACTTTCTATCGCCGGCGGCCGGAGAGCGCTGGTGGGGGTTGTGCTGGTGGCACCTGCAGCGCTAGGAGAATGGTTAAGTTTTTGGCGGCCGGAGATGTTGATCTACGTGATGACCCGTGGAGCCGGCCTCTTGTTCATCGGGTTCGTAGTCGTTGAGCTCCTTCGCTTCATAGTGTATGCACCTCGCGTCGATTCTGAGGTTTTGTGCGCTGCTGTAGCAGGCTACCTGCTATCGGGGTTGGCATGGTCGCTTGCCTATACTCTATTGGGCCGCCTGGACCCGAATTCCTTTGTTTTCACCCTTGGCCCGAAGTCCACCGAGTCTATGAAGGGTTTCACCGCCCTTTACTTCAGTTTCATCACGCTTAGCACCGTCGGCTATGGTGATATCGTCCCGGTGTCGGGTCCGGCGCGGATGCTGGCCATGGTGGAGGCGATGTTTGGTATGTTTTATGTGACGCTGCTGATCGCTCGCCTGGTCTCACTCTACTCCTCCAAAAGTCCGCTCGAAGCCGTAAACGGCGAGAAAATAGCAGGTAAGAAAAGAATCAGGTCCGAAAACTCACAAACAAGCAGCAACAACCCGGAAGAATGAGGCTCATTTGGCTGATAAAAGGCTCGCTGCTGGTCCTGTCGGCTTTGTTGCTGGCGCCGGTGAACCTGTTCGCCTGGACCAATGGGGAGCTTTTAATCTGGATGGACGCGGACCGTGGCCATGCTCTCGAGGCGATTGCAAGGAAATTCGAAAAAGATTTTGGACTCAAAGTCACCATCGAGACACCCGAAAAGATTACAGACAGTTTCCCAATTGCTGCGCAAATGGCGAGAGGTCCCGACATTGTCGTCTGGGCGCACG
>JAFAJU010000399.1 GCA_019236035.1 Verrucomicrobiota bacterium
AAAAAGCGAGTGCGTCAGGAGGACGTGGATTCCGACTGCCTCTTTGGTGACTGCTCGCAGCACGCTGTCTCTCGGTTTGGTTCTGAGAAATCCAGCATTATCAAACAAACGCTTGATGCAAACCGAGGACACTTCGGATACAAGAGAGGTGTGCTTAACCGGGTGCTTGGTGAACTCGTGATTAAAGGCCCCGCCAGATTACCGGCACTCACCAAGCCCTGCTCGCTGCTCGGGCGGGACTCTGGCTTCACCGGCTCTCGGGTGGAAGAGACAGAGGCGCGCATCAATTGCAAGTATCGGAATTCTCTAAGGTCTTTGTAAAAAGTGCGTGAAAATTGCGTGATACTTGAGTAGTCGATTTATAAGTTACTTTAAATAAGGATATTATATAATACGATCTATGGCCGTTTAAGCCGTAGACGGTACTCTGCACTAGAGGCTGCCCGTGGGTTCGGAACTACATTCCGACTCTGTCGGAGTCGAGACTTTCTTTGCTGGGTGGATTTTGGGTGAAATTGATTAGCTTAGGAGAACTGAGCAAAGAGTGAAAACGATGTTGTTGCCGGAGGAAGGATGCTCGTCACGCCAAAAGAAAGTAAATTCTGGTTCGTGTGGGGTCCTTTTAAATGCGCAAAATTTACGTCGATCTCGATGAAACTCTGATTCACGCGAGAGTAGCGGGGCCAAGGCCGCCAGGAAAGCGACGGCGCTTCATGCCGCCGAGCAGGCAAGCAATGATTCTTCTGCAGGAAAAAACATCGCTGTCGCATTACTCTTTCAGCACAATCAGGACTGTGTGAAAGGGTTTTTCCAGGAACTCCAATCCAAGCGGATTTATCGCGTAGCCGGAGGCTACATAGTTAGTGCCTGGGTGATCCTCCAGGTAGCGGCAATTGTATTTCCAAGCCTGGAATTTCCAAGCTGGACCATGAAAGCCGCTCTCGACGTGCTTCTCCTGGGATTTGTTCCAGCCTTGTTACTCGGTTGGCATCTCGATCGGCGAAGGGCAAGAGCCGAAAAGTCTTCGGTGCTGAACAAAGATGCCGCTGGGGCTCCACAGAGCCCGTCCGAACACACTCTCCTAGGCGAGGGGAGGGCCGCGTTGGACGCAAGGCGCCAGGCGATGCAAACCACGCCGCGCGGCGAACCGCCGGAGAAAATTTCAGTATCCAGATTGCCCATTACAGGAAGCGATGTTTTTGGGCGAGAAGAGGATCTCGCTTTCCTGAATGATGCTTGGGCAAACCAGCATACCAACGTCGTTACAATCGTTGCCTGGGCCGGTGTTGGGAAGTCCACGCTCGTCAACCATTGGCTCCGACGGATGGCTGCTGAACAATATCGTTCCGCGAAAATCGTTTTTGGTTGGTCCTTCTACAGACAGGGCAGCGATGGGGGCACTTCGTCCGCAGATGAATTTCTTGACGCGACTCTCGCTTGGTTTGGAGATCCAGATCCACGGCTCGGAACCGCGTGGGAGAAGGGCGAAAGATTGGCGAAGCTCATTGCGCATCGTCGAACCTTATTGATTCTGGATGGCCTGGAGCCGCTCCAAAATCCGCCTGGTCCGCAAGAAGGACGGCTACGTGAGCCGTCCCTCCAGGCGCTTTTGCGTGAGCTCGCTGCTTTTAATACGGGGCTTTGCGTCATCACCACGCGGATGCCGGTCGCTGATATTGCCGATCACGAGCACACCTCAGCCCCGCGTCGTGAGCTGGAACAACTATCTAGCGATGCCGGTGCGAAGCTGCTCCAAGCCCTGGGCGTCAAGGGGCATGAGGCGGAGTTGCGAAGTGCCAGCGACGAGTTCAGTGGCCATTCTCTTGCGCTCACGCTGCTGGGCAGCTATCTGACCGATGCTTGCAATGGAGACATTCGTTGTCGCAAAGAAGTGTCAGAACGTCTTGCTCACGACGTACGACAGGGAGTCCATGCCCGAAAAGTAATGGAATCTTACCAAACTTGGTTTGGCGAGGGTCCGGAAATGTCAGTTCTCCGTATGTTGGGTTTGTTTGATCGACCCGCTGATGAAAAGGCGCTAGGAGCCGTGCTGACCTCACCCGCTATCCCGGGGCTTACGGAGTCCTTAACTCATTTGTCGCCGACCGAGTGGCGAACTATTCTTTCCAGACTAAGAAGGGCAAGACTCCTCGCTGGCGAAGATCCCCACAATCCTCGGCATCTGGATACTCATCCTCTCGTTCGTGAATATTTTGGCGAACAACTCCGGAGTCAACAAACGGATGCGTGGAAGGAATGCAACAGGCGGCTCTATCATTATTATCGAACGCTTGCACCACAGCTGCCAACCAGTTTCAAAGAAATGGAGCCGCTATTCTTGGCTGTTATATGCGGCTGCAATGCCGGTTTGTTTCGCGAAGCACTGCATGAAGTTTACATTCCGCGAATTCAGCAAGGAAATGCCTCCTTTGCTGCCAATGTCCTCGGAGCCGGAGGAGCATCGCTTTCGGTTCTAGTTCATTTCTTCGAACACGGACGTTGGGATTCCCCCGTTAAAGTGGGCGTCGAGGGGCAGAGTCTCACCGCGGAAGATCAGCTCTTCATCCTCACCCAGGCAGGGCTAGATCTATCCGTCACGCGAGGATTGGGAGCACCGGAGGCGCGAATTTGTTATGAGCGCGCGGAGTCCTTGTGTCATTCCCTTAATCGTCCCCTGCCGCTGTATTCGGCGCTGATAGGTCAGTGGCGCTATTCCCTCATCACCGACAAGCTGACGGCAACGATACAGATTGCCCAACGAGTTTACTCACTGGCGCGCGAGCAGAATGACCCTGCGCTGTTGATGGGAGCCTATCGCGCTTTGGCATGCACATTTTGTTTTTTGGGCGATTTCGATTCCGCACGACAATACGCGATGCGCGGTGTTGAGATCTGGCGCGCGGGAAGTGTCCAGTCTCCGGTCGAAGAGATCCCCTCGCCCGCTGTTTTGTTTCTGTGCTATGGGGCCCTATCTGAATGGCATTTAGGAGAGATCGCCTGCTCCCAAGCGACCATGGGGGAAGCGATCTCACTAGCAAAGAAACTGAACGATATGCACGCATTAGCCGTCGCACTAACTTTTGGAGCGGTTCTCGGCCACTTTGAGCGTAATCCCGCTGAAGTGGAACGCTTGGCATCTGAGTTAATTGAACTATCAACTCGTCAAAATTTTGTG
>JAFAJU010000405.1 GCA_019236035.1 Verrucomicrobiota bacterium
TAGAAGGGAATCCCGTAGCCGCTGGATACATGGTCACGACCGGTGAATACCACGAGCTTCAGCTTTGGATTACGACGTTTGAACTCCAGAATCCTGTCGGCCATCGTCTCGTCCCACGCATTTTGCGCATCAAAATAACGTCGTCGATCCGTTTCGTTGACGCCCGGGTGCTCCCCCATCATGGCAACGAAATTTTTGTATCCTCCTTCATCCGCGGCGAACCCGGACGGCAACAGCGCCGTCTCCTCTGCCGTCAACGGCTCTCCTCGCGCGATCTTTCGAGCCAGATCATCCGGTGCGTTCAGTGCAACGTTTCGAATGTTTGCTTTGTTCGTCGTTCGCAGAATCTGCTCGTAGACCGGTGAATAAATTCCCCAGCGCTTTTGAAAGCCGGTCTTCGCCAGTAGCTCTTCAAGCGAGATTTGGTGCGAAGCCCAAGCATCAATCGCGCTTTGCTGGGTCTCATCAAACATTTCCCAGCCGATCGCAAATTTCAGCTTTCGTCCCAACAACCCGCGAACCAATTCCAGTTCGTACTCATGATGGGCCGCGTCATCGTGCGTTTCGCCGACGTAGACGACATCCGCCTTTTCAACGGCACGCCAGAATCGTGCGTCCGGATTTGCGGCCTCGTTTTTTCGCTCCGTCGCATGGCTATTCCCTGACCGAAAGGCACACGAAGCCAGCGCCACATAGAGCGCGAGCATGGTCAAACGGATGATCCTCTGCATAAAGCTCAAAGTAAGCGAGGCCACGAGCCTTTGCTAAGCTTTAAGCCGGCTCACCTGGCAATCGTGCTCGTGCTCGTGCTCGATCTTTCGGCCTGGGGTGACGACGAATTCGAGGACGAGCACGAGCAGGAGCACGAGAACGATTCAAGAGGCGGGCATCAACCTCTTTTACCTCCGCTTGATCCTACTCACCTTTCGGTCAACCATACCTCCATGGCGTCCTTCGACCTCATCGTTCTCGGCGGAGGCCCGGCTGGCTACACGGGAGCTATTCGGGCCGCTCAACTCGGCTTAAACACAGCGATTATCGACAACCGTGAGGTTCTGGGCGGCACCTGTCTTAACATCGGTTGTATCCCGAGCAAGGCGCTGCTTTCATCCTCGGACCACTTCCATTTCGCTCGGCACCAGGCCGCCCGACACGGCCTTAAGTTCGAAAAGATCAGCTTCGATCTGACCCAAATGATGAAGCGAAAGCAGGACGTTGTCCGCCAACTCACTCAGGGGCTGGAGTTCCTGATGAAGAAAAATAAGATCACCCGGCTTTTTGGGACCGGCGAGGTGGTCGCCCCCGGGAAGGTCGTTCTGACAAAGAAAGATGGAAGTCAGGAGGAACTACGAGGGCGACACGTCGTGTTAGCGACCGGCAGCGTACCGGCGGAATTGCCGAACATCACGATCGACCGGCAGACGGTTGTAACGAGTGAAGAGGCCCTTTCTTTTGATGAAGTACCGAACGAGCTAGTGGTGATCGGCGCCGGTTCCATCGGGCTAGAGCTTGGCTCCGTCTGGGCCAGGCTCGGCTCGAAGGTCACGATGATCGAATTTCTACCCAGAATCGCCGCGACCTTCGATCCGGATGTAACCCAGGTACTCCAAAAGGCGGTGGAATCCGAAGGCGTAAAGTTTTATCTCGAAACGACGGTGACGGCCGTGACCGTTGGAGACGGAAATGGCGCCGCCGCCAAGGTCGATGCCATAGACAAGGGCAAGCAGAAACTGCAGTTTAGCGCAGATAAAGTCCTCGTCGCAGTTGGCCGGATACCCTATTTGTTCGGAGCCGTGGCTAAGGATCTGGGACTCAAGTTGACGGAGCGCGGTCGCGTTGCCGTTGACGACCATTACCGCACGAATATCTCCGGGCTTTACGCCATTGGCGACGTTATCGACGGGCCGATGCTCGCGCATAAGGGAGAAGACGAGGGCGTTGCTTGCGTCGAACGCATTGCCGGAAAGGCCGGACACGTAAATTATGACGCTATCCCCAATGTCATCTACACGAACCCCGAAGTGGCGGGTGTCGGCCTGACTGAAGATCTCGCGAAACAGAAAGGGATTCCCGTCAAGGTTGGCAAATTTCCATTTGTCGCGAATGGGCGGGCGCTGGCAAACGACCAACCTCAAGGGTTTGCGAAAATCCTGGCGGATCCAAAAACGGACAGGCTGCTTGGAGCGCAAATAATCGGCTTCGGGGCATCCGAGCTGATTCCCGAGGCTGTGACGATTATTGAGTTCGGCGGCAGCGCGGAAGATCTGGGGAGGACAGTTCACGCTCATCCGACCCTGAGTGAGGCCGTCAAGGAAGCGGCTCTGGCAGTCAATAATCAGGCCTTCTCGATTCCGCCGAGGTGAGATGAGAAAACGCCGAGAGCGCCGGAATCGCCGGGAACGCCGAGAAGGACAGATTGTGAGAACTGAGAAGTGGGACATGAAAGGGGCCCAAATGGCCAAGATCGGAGGGTACACCGAGCAGCGCGTAGCAGAGTGTCAGCGGGCGCTCCCGGAGTTCTCAGCGCTCTCAGCGCTCCCGGCGTTCCCGGCGTTCTCGGCGTTCCCGGCGCTCCCGCCGCTCTCGGCGTTCTCGGCGTTCTCGGCGTTTCTCCTCCCGGCGTTCTCTTTCTCAAAATGTCCGAACTGCTGAATGGGATCTTAATCCGGCGCATCAGGTATTCTGATACAAGCCTGATCATCAGCTGGTTCACCGACCGTCAAGGGAAAATCAGGACCATCGCAAAAGGGGCGCTCCGGCAAACCAGCGTGTTTTCGGGCAAGCTCGATCTCTTCTATCACTGCGATCTTTTGTTGTCCTTCTCGCGCAAGACCGATCTCCACACGCTACGCGAGGTCTCAATCAGGAACACATTCGAACGCATCCGAAAAGACTATCTGAAGACCTCGGTGGCATCTTATTTTGTCGAACTCATCGAAGACGTCACTGAGCCGGATCACCCCGTACCGGAAATCTATCAGCTCTTGTTGCGAGGCCTGGGTTATCTGGACGCAAAAATACCCGCCGCGAGAGGGGTGCTCTTCTTTGAGTTCGAACTCTGCAAATGTCTGGGGTTACACGCTCCCGACTTGCATTCAGCCGCCGATAAACTGGTAGAAGCGTTCGGCCGGCTGCCGAAAAGCCGGGCGCAACTAATGGCGCGATTCTAGAGCCTGCATCGCTCAAATCCAGGACGCGACGAAGCGCGTCCCTACCGAACGATCTGGTCCCGACCAAACCGATCCGGTAGGGCCAAGTTTCACCTTGGCCTTGTGGCGAGCCGGCGTTCCCGGCGTTCTCGGCGTTCTCGGCGTTCCCGGCGTTCCCGGCGTTCTCGGCGTTCTCACCGTTCTCGGCGATCCCGGCGTTCTCGGCGATTCCGGCGTTCTCGGCGATTCCGGCGTTCCAAACCTACTCATACCTCAATGCCTCAATCGGATCGAGACCGGCCGCCTTGTGCGCGGGGTAAAGTCCGAATCCGATGCCGATCGCAGAACAGACCAGGACCCCGGCGATCGCCCAATCCCAAGGGAAAACCAGCGCGGCCTGAAGCCAGCCGGCCAACCCGTCTCCCGCCAAAACGCCGAGAACGATGCCTGCCGCTGACCCAAGCAAAGATAGAAAAAGCGCCTCCAGCAGAAACTGCATCAGGATATCGCGCCGGCGCGCTCCCAACGATTTCCGGATTCCGATCTCCTTGGTTCGCTCAGTCACGCTGACAAGCATGATGTTCATGATGCCGACACCAGCGGCTACCAGAGCAATCGCGCTGATAACGAATGCCCCGATTCGAACAGTGGTTGCAATGCTGCGAAAAACGCCGGCGAGAGAATCGTTGCTGTAGATCTCAAAATCGTTCGCATCTTCCGGGCGCAGACCACGCGCGACGCG
>JAFAJU010000022.1 GCA_019236035.1 Verrucomicrobiota bacterium
TTGTCTGATTTTGTCGGTACTAACCTGGGCATCGAGAGCGGTGCGTTGCAAGTATTCCAGGGCTGACAGTCCGGACTTGTTTGGACCGGACAAAGTCCCAACCGAGTCGCCTGACAGGGACGCGGGTTCGAGTCCGTTCAATTCAGCGAACAAACGCGCTTCGTCCGGACCGTTTTCCCGATCAAACCCCATATTGGCCGGTCTCCCGATTGCGACACCGATGGGATTGGCTGCGCTAAAGGCTTCAGGCAATTGTTCGCCAAGGGCCAGACCAACCGTCGGGTCTTCGCCTCCGCAACAATTATCAAAGTAACGGCCTAACCATCCTTGCGTGCGGATCTCTTGTGCGTCGGATGCAGTCTGCCAAATCTCGGTGGATCTGAAGTGGGATCGGTTTGGGTTCGGGTAGCCGACGCCCTGAATAATCGCGAGATTTCCGCTATCGTAAAGCCCCTTTAACGGAGCGAGGGCTGGATTCAATCCAACTAAATGATCGAGTGACAAGACCTGGTCCTTGGGGATTCCGAGCGTCGGCCGCGCCTTAAAATAGAGATCGTCTTCAAAGGGAATCATGGTGTTTAACCCATCGTTTCCTCCCGCTAACTGAAGCACCACAAGAATCGGATGATCCTTTCCGGTCATCGTCTGAAGCGAGGAGTCGGCGGCCTGGGCATTCAGGGTCATGAAGGTTCGCTCGACAAAAACGGGTATCGTCCAACTCAAGGCGGCGCCCAAAATAGAAGTGCGGAGAAACGCTCTTCTTGTTAGTACTTCTAAATCTTCTTTCATAATCTATCAGATCACTTGGTAGTTGGGCGTGGTCATCATCAACTGCAGCAGTTCCCGGATCGTGTCATCATCCAGCGGCAACTTGCGAGTCGCTACGAAGTCTTGGAACTTGCTCGTTAGTTCCATCCGTGGAGTGCATTGAAAAGTGCGAACGAAGAGCTTTTCAATCAGCTTATCTGGCTCTTGGCGATCCTGCGGAGAAACGATCTGATCGACTAATAAAGGTGGCGTCATCGTCGGCCGTGGCCCGGTCATCTCCATCGCCGGCGGTTTCGGCAACCCGATTTCCATTGGGTTGATACCTTTAACTAACTGATGAGCAAATTTGTAGCGGAAGGTGAGGGTCGCGGTGTTAATCCAGCTCTTCCCTCCATCCCATCCCTTAACGTTTGGAGGGAAAAAAGGAACCTGGCCCATCTGACGAAGCGCGAATTCAAACACGCTTGAATCCGGCATTGGAATCGGCAGGGTCCGCAGAGCTTGCACGAGCAGCTGCACCGGACTCTTAATCTGCGAATTACGCGCCCGCGGGCTATAAAATTCTTCGCAGGCGAAGAGGTGCTTCATGAACGGCCGGAGTTCGTAATGTGCGTTCCGCAACTCGCCTGCAAGCGCATCGATCAACTTCGGTTCCGGATCGTCATAGGCGAAGAACTTCCAGATCTTTGCTCCGATAAAACGCGCGCATTGCGGTTGGGACACGATGAAATCGATGATTTGATCACCGGTCCAAGGGCCGGTATTTCCCATGAAGGTTTTCAGGCTGGGATCGAACTGTTGCAGGGCAAACCTAAACGTTTGATCCTGCCCATTGATTCTATACCCCGTAAAGGCCCGCGCTGCTTCTTTGATGTCCGACTCGGTATAGTGGCCTTCACCGAGAGTGAAAAGTTCCATAACCTCTCGCGCGAAATTTTCGTTCGGTTTTTCCTTCTTGCTCTGGACGAGATCCAGCCAAACCAGCATCGCCGGGTCACGGGAGATAGCCTTAACCAGGGAGCGAAAATTGCCCAATGCTATCAGCCGGAGGGTTTCGTTCTGGGCGAACATTTTGTACGCTGGTCTCACCTTCTGGCCGCTAGTAGCGAAATGACCGTGCCAGAACAGCGTCATCTTCTCGAGGAAAGGGGCGGGCGTACTGACCATGCGCGCAATCCACCAGCGCGTCAGGTCTCTCATCTCCGTGTTGAACTGCTCGTTCAGTAGTTTTTGTGCCAGTCGCTTGTCTTCAGGTGTCAAAGCCTCCTGAACTTGGCTTCGTAGCTCGTCTTGATCATGCGGATTGGCCCATGCGGGAGGCGGATAGTGGTCTGGCATCGCGTCGACCAGCGAGTCTACGGCTCTTGCCAGCCCAAGCGCCTGAGTCTTCTGGATCTCGGCAGGTTGCCCGCCAAAACCGGCACGGACGATAAGGTGGGCGGCGGCATCGAAGTCCCACCGAGTAGGCGCGAGCGGAGACAACATCTTAAAACCTCAACACGTAGAATTTGGTTTCCAGTCCGAATTCACTAAATTTGGAGACGTTACCTCCTAGCCGAGGTTTCAGCGAATTTAGATTCCGACAGAGAAGAGAATGCGATTTATCAATTTGACCCGCCAAACGGAAATCGGTGCGAATTCCTATTTCCTCGAGCTGGATGGAAAGAAAGTGGTGCTCGACGCGGGATTGCATCCCAAGCTCGAAGGTGATGCTGCGCTTCCACTGTACAAACTAGTGACGGATGGCTCGCTTGACGCGATTGTTATTTCCCACGCCCACCAGGATCATATCGGCTCGCTTCCTGTGCTTATGCGCCGCCAACCGCAAGCAAGAGTTTTCATGACTCACCCGACCGCAAAGCTGTCGGATGTGATGTTGCATAATTCCGTGAACGTTATGGCGCGCCAGCGAGATGAACTTGGGATTCGCACTTACCCGCTTTTTACGCATCGTGAAGCTGACCGAGCTGCTGAGCTTTGGCAGAGCGTTGGTCTCCGCCAGTATTGGACGGTAGAGGGAGAACGCGTACCAAACCCCGATCACGAACTCACGTTCGAGATGTATGACTCAGGCCACATCCTTGGATCGGTGGGCATTCTCTTTCGGGCGGAAGGGAAAAAAGTCTTCTATACGGGTGATGTGAACTTCCTGGACCAGACCCTGATGCGGAGCGCTGACTTTCCCGAAGGCGACGTGGACGTTCTAATTATCGAGACCACGCGCGGGGACCGAGGGCTCAGTCAAGCCTATTCGCGACCGAACGAGGAGCGACGTTTCCTGACAGCCATCGAAGAAGCGTTTGACAAAGATGGTTCGGTCTTGATTCCCGTTTTCGCTCTTGGGAAGACTCAGGAAATCCTGACGATGCTGCATCTGTTTAGGCTTCAGGGCGAGCTTAAGCATGTCCCGATTTACATTGGCGGCCTGAGCACCAAAATCACGATATTGCACGATCAGTTAGCTTCTTTGGCCCCGAGACAGCACGCCGGCCTCCAAATTCTGGATTCCATCGGGCCGCATGTGCTGAGCAGCCGCGATATTCAAAAAACGCAGATTAGCCGCAGACGGATTTACGCTCTCTCGAGCGGCATGATGACAGAAAAGACACTATCTAACCAGCTGGCCGAACGGTTCTTGTCCGATTCGAGACAGTCCGTTTTTTTCGTGGGTTATGCCGATCCAGACTCCCCGGGCGGTCGTTTGAAAGCGGCGCAACCGGGTGATTTGATTCAGCTCAATGGCGAGCTCCCGGGTCAGAAGCTGGCGTGCCAGGTTCGGGAGTTTGACTTCAGCGCGCACGCGCCGCGCGAACTCCTGTTCGACTATATCCGAAAGATTTCGCCCCGGGTGGTGATCTTAGTGCATGGGGATCCGCCGGCCGTCGCTTGGTTTAAGACCAAAATTTCACAGGAATTGCCCGGCACTCTGGCTATTATCCCTGAGGCTGGAAAGCAGTACGACTTTTGAAAGCGGGGTCGGGGCGCGAATGCCGTTCCCTTACAAGGACGCAGCGCGAGGCGAGGACGGAAGCGACACCTGAGTATATTTCGCGACAGCCCTGCGAGCGAAGAGAGGTATCAAAACAATTGCGGAAACGGTTGCCGCCAGTTCGAGGCCTAGAACGACCAATCCACCTGCGCTGTGACCGATGTGGCCCGAGGAAAGGGCGTCCA
>JAFAJU010000312.1 GCA_019236035.1 Verrucomicrobiota bacterium
TCTCCAGTATTTGATCGCGATCCAGAGTCTTCCCAGATCGGGTTAGCAGAGGCTGCACGGCCTCCCATATGCCACTCTCCCAGTCGATCAATGTGCCATAGCAGTCGAAGGTCAATACTTTGAAGTCGGTCAGTTGCATGGCAAAAATTTGTGAACCCCCGGCTCGGACGGAGCGGCTCGACTGAGCTCGCCGAAGTCGTCGCCCTACCGGCCGGGGGATGTTAGTTAGTTCCAGTGGTCGGGCTAACGCTAGGAACCTGGTGAGCGATCTTTTGTAGAGCCAGATTCAGCGAATCAACAAGCTGTTGTCGCTCAGGGCCGGGATATCCATCCGCAACTTGCAGACCGGTGCGAAGAAACTCCTGAGCCTGGTTGACGTTATCGTTCCCTCCGATCTTGGCGGTTGTATCGCCCATTTTGAAGAGGCAAACGATTAAATCTCGCTGCCAGTCTGAGTTGGATTTGTCTTGAACCGTTAGGCGTTGGGCGATCGCCAGGGTTTGCCGGAAGGCATCGAGCGCTTCCTGGAGCTTGCCCTGCGCGCTCAGGACATCGCCAACATTTTCATAACTCAATGCGAGGTCCCGCTCCGAGCCAGCGTTTGTTTTGTCCCGGTCAGTGAGCCTTCGCTGAATCTCCAGGTTTTGCCGGTAAGCGTCCAGCGCTTCCTCAAGCTTACCCTGCCGCACCAGGACTTCGCCAACCCTTTGGTTACTCAAGCCGAAATCCCGTTGCCAGACTGAGTTGGATTTGTCTCGAATCGTCAGGCTTTGGGCGATCGCCAGGGTTTGCCGGAAGGCATCGAGCGCTTCCTGGAGCTTGCCCTGCGCGCTCAGGACATCGCCCACATCTTCATAACTCAATGCGAGGTTCCGCTCCCAGTCTGCGTTTGTTTTGTCCCGGTCAGTGAGTGTTCGCTGAATGTCCAAGTTTTGCTGGTAAGCGTCCAACGCTTCCTGAAGCTTACCCTGCCGCACCAGGACTTCGCCAACCCTTTGGTTACTCAACCAGAGTTCCCGTTGCCAGTGTGGGTTGGATTTGTCTCGTTCGGTCAGGCTCTTGGCTATCGCGAGGCTTTGCTGGTAGGCGCCCATTGCGTCCTGGAGCTTACCCTGCTTCCTCAGGACATCGCCCACATTGATGTAGCTGTCCGCCAGATTCTGCTTTAACCCGTTGTTGGATGGACTTTGCTCGGACAGCCGTTGTGCGATCGTGAGTTGTTGCTCGTAAGTCTCCAGTGCTTCCTGTAGCTTTCCCTGCGCCACCAGTACGTCTCCAACCCTTTCAAAACTTAGCGCGAAATCCCGTAGCCGCCCCTGGTCGGATTTATCTTGGTCGGTCAGGCTTTTTTTGATCGCCAGACCCTGCTCGTAAACTTCCAGCGCTTTTTGCAGCTTGCCCTGCGCAGTCAGTACGTCGCCCAGGTCATTAAGAGTTACGCCTTCTTGGCGTAGACGCGCTGCGGTTACAAGCTCTTTTGGAAGCCCGTCCAAATACTTCTTCGCGCTTAGAGCGACATCATAAAGGAGGTCGAGTCGACCAATCGGTCTCAGTTTATTGCTCAGGTCGGTCAGCATGAAATTAATGAGACCGTCGGCCTGTTCGCGCGCATCGTTAGCGTTTTTTTCCGAAGATTGAGCAGCGAGCCGTTGCGTATTAGCAATCGCTGCCTGTTCTTCCGCCGCGGTACGCTGCGCGATAGCTATTCGCGCTTGCCGGCGGGCCGCACGCCACATCACGATTGATACCGCAAGAAGAACCAATGCGACCACCGCTGCTCCGACCGCTGCGAATGCGCGCCGACGCAGCCCCGAAGAGGCTTGCTTCTGCTCTTGCGCGCGCTTCTCTGCTTCCTGGGCACGCTCTGCCTCCGCGCGGGCCAGGCGTTGAGCCGCTTCCAGTTCGTTCGCTTCCCTCTCCTTCTGCGCTGCGGCGCTGCGGCGAAGGAACTCCGCCTCGCCAGTACTCAACTCTCCGGAGTGTGAACTAGCCCATTCCTGCGCGACGGCCAAGCGCGCACCGGCATAAAGGTAAGCGGCATCGCAACCTGAGTTTTCCCAGTCGCTACTCGCCTCGGTCAGACGGGTTCGGGTTCGAAACCCTGATCTGTCCACATCGATCCACTTACGCAATTGCGGCCAACTCCGGATCAAGGCTTCGTGGGCCACCTCCACGAAAGCATCCTTGCGCGTAACGTCACCTTCGGTGGTGAGCAGCGATGCATCCGCGAGTTTCTGGATGATCTGCTCTTCAGCAGTTGTTTCATCCGACAGCGAGAGCAACTCCTGCATGGAGGCCCGGCGTTTGGTGTCCTCAGTTCCTTCCCCGGGTTGCGTAAGCCGTAGAAAGATAAGCCGGCAGAATTCCCGTTCATCCGCAGAGAGCGGCTCCAGGGTAGCGTCTGCCCGCCTCTGCAGAGCGCCTTCCAGTTTTCCGATCTCTTGATAGCCTTTTACGGTCAGACGCCGTCCTTCTCGGTTGTTCCAGAGCTCCAGCAGAGCATGCTGAGGAGCGGCAGCGCACCCGGTTGATTGCGTACGTCCTGCTGGAGCAAATCAACGAGGCCGGCATCGAATTCACATCCTGCCAACTGAGCCGGTCGCTCAATGGCGCGCCGCAATTCGTCGTCGGTCATCGGTCCAACAAGGAAATTGTGGTCGGACAACGCCGCTGCCAGGTCGGTGATTCCCGCGCATTTTCCGTAAAAGTCAGCACGCATGGTCGGGATTACGATTGTTTGCCCCTGGGCGACGTTCGCTGCATAGAGAAGGTTACTCACGAGCGCGTCTCGAAGCCCATCGTCGTGGCAGAGAGTAAAGATTTCCTCGAATTGATCCACCAGGACGATCAGCCGCATGCCGGGAGGATTTTCAGGCAAAGAGCGCCGAGCGAGCAGGTGGAGAGCTTTTTCGCCTTGCCGGAACGCCGTGACCAGGTCAGCCAGCGCTGAGACACCCGGTCCGATGTTCAGAACTCTGGAAAGTGCGACGGCTAGGCTCTCCAACGGGTCTGGCCCAGGCCGGCAGATCGCGACAGGCCAGGCAGAACTGCCCGCAATGGCGTCGCGCTTGAGCGCTGCAACCAAACCGGCGCGGGCTACCGACGACTTACCGCTGCCCGAAGAACCCACTATGGCGAGAAAGCGATTGGCGTGTTGGCCCGCCGTAGCCGGCTGTAGCTCGTTCAGTAGCCACTGAACGAGCGCTTCGCGTCCGAAGAAGAATGCAGTATCGTCAACATCGAAAACGCGTAAGCCGCGATAGGGACATTTGCCTTCGTAAATAGCATTTCCGGGACCTGCTCCGGGCTCAACGCCACGAATACCGGAAACGAGTCGGTGAAACGCGTCCTGGTCGTCAAGCGAATCGCGAAATTCGACCCACGTTGTGGCGACCAGAAAAGCCGGCAGACTGCTGCGTTCGGCGCGTTGCGCGCCGGGCAGCAGAACGGGAATCACCCGAAAACGCCTGTTACTGTCCCGAACGCGGCGATCAATCGCTGCGCGCATCTCTTCGTTTTGCCAGGGTCCAAACCCGCCTGGACCAATAAACACCGCGCAAGTTTCAGATTCGGCTAGCGCGTTTTCAATTGCTGGCTGCCATGGATCGCCTGGAATCAGATGCCACTTGTCCAACCAAGCCTCTATGCCCTCTTTCAAGAGACGGCGCCCTATTTCTTCGACTGCAGGTTTGTCGGCGACGCTATGAGACAGAAAGACCTGGAAGGACGATTTCAAACTTAGGCTCCGGTAATCTCAATTACCTTTCCATCGTTGACAAGCCTGATGTCGCTTCGCCTTGGTTGAACGGTGTTGCGGCTTAGCGCCGGGTCGCCAAACTCAACCGGTGCGAGACCGCGCGAGTTCGCTTCTGCCGACGCCCGCGATGGGCGGACTCACCGTCCACCGCATGAGCGGCCTCGATTGGCCGGGTCGAGTCGTCCGCAGAGGCATTGGCAGGCGGTACCTCTGGCAT
>JAFAJU010000366.1 GCA_019236035.1 Verrucomicrobiota bacterium
TCATTTTATCCGCATAACCGAACTGCTTCACCGCTGTCACGGAATCTCCGCCGCCTATGATGGTCTTTGCGCCGGATTCTGCGAGAGCTGCGGCAATTTCTCTGGTGCCATTCGCGAAATCCGGGATCTCAAAGACTCCGACCGGGCCATTCCACAGCACCGTCTTCGCCCGCGCAATCTCCGCCTTATACAGAGCGACGGTCTCTCGCCCGATGTCAACCGCTTGCCAACCTTCCGAGATTCCCTGGGAGTGGGACAGCACCGGCGTATTCCGGGAGTTTGCGCCGGGTTTAACCTCGTCTGTCTCGATGCTATCGATCGGCACCAGGAATCGTATTCCCTTTTGCTTTGCCAACTCCAGAAGCTCCTCGGCTAAATGCACCTTGTCGGCTTCAACCCGACTCGCGCCGGTCGGAATGCCCATCGCTTTGAAGAATGTGTGCGCCATCGCACCACCAATCAGAAAAACATCCGCTTTCTCCATCAGGGCTTTTATCACTCCAATCTTATCGGAGACCTTTGCCCCACCCAGAATCACCAGGAACGGTCGATCGGGCTCAGACAGCTCGTCCTTCAAATATTGGAGTTCGCGCTCCATCAAAAGACCCATCGCGGCCAGAGGCATGTATCTGGCGACTCCGGCGGTGCTTGCATGCGCCCGGTGGGCTGCCCCAAATGCATCATTGACATAGATGTCACCCAAGTTTGCGAGCGCCTTTGCGAAACCATCATCGTTGGCTTCTTCTTCCTCGAAGAACCGTACATTTTCGACCAGCAACACCCCGCTTTCCGGCAAAGACCTGGATGCTGCTTCCACTTTCGGCCCGATCACCTCCGCCGAAAAACTCACCGGAGGCGGAATCATCTGGGCCAGATGATGCGCAACCGGTTTCAGGGAATATTTGGGGTTGGGCTGCCCCTTCGGGCGACCGAAATGAGCGAGCAAAACCACTTTCGCACCTTTTTCGCGAAGCAACTCAATTGTCGGGAGGCTCTCGCGAATGCGGGTGTCATCTGTGATCCGGGTTTTTCCATCTATCACTTCGGTCGGTACGTTGAAATCAACGCGCACCAGAACACGCCGTCCTTTCACGTCAAGGTCGCGAACTGATAGTTTCGCCATAGGAAATGGGCTTTGTTAGAGGATATGCTTTAGAAGATCGACGCAGCGATTCGAATAGCCCCATTCGTTATCGTACCAACTGACTAGCTTGAAGAAACGGCTGTTGAGCTCTATCCCTGAACCGGCATCAAAGATACTCGAATGGGGGTCATGCAAGAAATCCGTCGAGACCACTTCGTCTTCCGTATACGCTAGTACATCCTTGAGATAGGTCTCGCTGGCTTTTTTCATCGCGGCGCAGATATCCTGGTAGCTAGTCTCTTTCGTCGTTCGGACCGTAAGATCAACCACCGAGACCACCGGCGTCGGAACGCGAAACGACATACCAGTAAGCTTGCCTTTGACCTCAGGGCACACGAGACCCACGGCTTTTGCCGCTCCTGTCGTCGACGGAATCAGATTGATTGCGGCAGCTCTGCCTCCCTTCCAATCCTTGCGTGACGGTCCGTCCACTGTCTTCTGCGTCGCTGTGTAACTATGGACCGTTGTCATCAAGCCTTCTTCGATTCCGAAGCCCTCCTTCAGCAATACGTATACGACCGGCGCCAGGCAGTTTGTGGTACAGCTTGCGTTTGAAATAATGCGATGCTTCGACGGATCGTACTTTTGATGGTTGACGCCAATGCAAACCGTGATGTCTTCGCCCTTTGCGGGGGCGGTGATCAATACCCGTTTCGCGCCCGCCTCCAGGTGGCCTTTTGCCTTTTCAGCGGCCGTAAACAAACCGGTTGACTCGATCACGATTTCGCACCCGAGTTTCGCCCAGGGCAACTCGGACGGCCCCTCCTTCACTGCCAGACATCGAATCTTGTGCCCATTTACGACCAGCGTGTCATCGCTCTCAATTCCCGGGCTCGATTTTTCGCTGAAAACTTCGCCTTGGAATCGGCCCTGCGTCGAATCGTATTTAAGCAGGTAGGCAAGATTGTCTGCAGGCACCAAGTCGTTCAAAGCGACCACATCGATTTCCGTACCGAGTAAGCCCTGTTCGACAAGTGCGCGAAAGACCAGCCGTCCGATTCGCCCAAAGCCGTTAATTCCAACTTTCGTCATGGTGATAATCCTACAAGTTTAGGTTTGAAAACACAGCCAATTAATCGGGGCCGCGATTCACCGTCAACCGGAAGTTCAAAGAGGAACTCTGGTGCCGATAATAAAGTTGACGGCTCTGGTAGGGCGAGGACTTCGGCGGGCTCAGTCGAGCCGCTTCGCGCGCGGCGCCTGACGACCGCCCTGCTATGGATCGTCGCGCGTCGCGCATATGTGGTAGGCGAAGCGTCCCGCTTTGCATTCTTCGGAACTAGAGCAAACCGGGACGGTTCGCCTACGTCGTACCGCGTCACGAGCCGCGACGCGCCGCGGCTCGACTGTGCTCGCCACCCTACCGAGCCGTGAGCTACGAGACCTAAGCCTAAGCCGGCGCCTCAGTTAGACCGCCCATACCTTCGGGTTGGGGTCGACTGGTTTCGTGTGGAAGTTCGTCTCGCTTGGCGGGCGAGATCGGAGGCGGCGGATTGATCAGCCGACCGTTGTTAATGATCTCCCGGATTTGGGTGCCATCCAGCGTTTCGTACTCGAGAAGCGCCTTGGCAATTGCGATCAGCGTCTCCTTGCGCTGTGTTAAAACCTTCAACGCACGCTGGTAAGAATCATCACACAGTCTTTTCACCTCGCGATCGATTTCTTGGGCTGTCGCTTCGCTGTAAGCCCGCGATCGAGCAATGTCCCGACCCAGGAACACGTAATCTTCATGTTCCCCGTACTCGACCATCCCAAGACGTTCGCTCATACCCCACTCGCAAACCATCTTGCGTGCTATACCGGTCGCCATCCGGATATCCCCGGTGGCACCATTCGTAACGTCTCCGAAAACGATCTCTTCGGCCACCCGGCCGCCCATAATCACGACCAGACGATCCAAAAGTTCATTCTTACGATTTGTATATTTATCCTCCAACGGCAGGTACATAGTGGAGCCGAGGGAAGGGCCGCGCGGTATGATAGTCACCTTGTGGAGCGGGTCTGTATATTCCAGCACCTCACACAACAAAGCGTGTCCTGCCTCGTGATAAGCGGTGTTTTCTTTCTCCTTTTCGCTGATGGCGAGGCTACGGCGCTCTTTACCCCAACGAACCTTGTCGCGCGCCTCTTCCATCTCGGCCATTGTAATCGCCTTTAGTCCTCGGCGCGCAGCCAGTAGAGCAGCTTCATTGATGACATTGGCCAGCTCGGCACCGGAATATCCGGGCGTGCCTCGCGCCACAACTCCCAGGTCAACACCCTCCGCAAGTTTTACCCGCTTCGCATGTACCCGCAAAATCTCTTCGCGTCCTTTAACATCAGGAAGGTTGACAGTGATCTGTCTGTCGAATCGGCCGGGGCGCAGGAGTGCCGGATCCAGCACATCCGGGCGATTCGTCGCGGCGATAATAATCACACCTTCCTGCGTATCGAAGCCGTCCATCTCAACCAACAGAGCGTTTAAAGTCTGTTCTCGCTCGTCGTGCCCGCCGCCCAGGCCATGGCCACGGTGCCGCCCGACCGCATCAATTTCGTCGATAAAAATGATGCAAGGCGCAGATTTCTTGCCCTGCTCAAACATGTCACGAACTCGAGAGGCACCCACGCCCACAAACATCTCGACAAAATCCGATCCGCTGATGCTGAAGAACGGCACATCCGCTTCGCCGGCAATCGCTCGAGCAAGCAATGTTTTACCGGTCCCCGGAGGGCCGACCATCAGCACGCCCTTCGGAATTCGTCCACCCAGCTTTTGAAACTTTTTCGGATCCTTCAGGAAATCCACGATCTCCTGAACTTCCTCTTTGGCCTCCTCGACGCCCGCGACGTCTTTAAAGGTCACTCGGTTGCGGTCGCGTGCGAGCATCCGAGCCTTGCTCTTTCCGAAATTGAGCGCCCCTTTTCCGGCGTTCCGAATCTGTTGCCGGAAAAAGAAGTACAAAATCAAGAAGAACAAGGCGATGGGTAGAAATTGGAGAATGGCTGACAACATGACGTCAGAATCGGCCTTGATATCAACCTTGTAGCCGCGATTCTCGAGTTCGGACTTCAGGTCTTTGTTGTACTCCATGAAGACCGTCGTCTTGAAGTGGTCCGGAGCACCAGCCACCGACGAGGGCTTTTTACCCTTTTCGTACGCACCGCGCAGCGTCTGCGTCGATCGTCCTTCGGTCACAATCAGCTGAAGCGGTTCTTCCTTACTGATGCGGCCCTCGTCGAGGTATTTCTCAAAGTCTGTGAAACTGATTTCTTCTACGTTCCCGTAGTTACCATTGCGCGAAAACAAAAATCCACCTAACAGAGCTATCGCGCACGCAAACAGGAGGATGCCACGCCAATTGAAGTTGTTATCGTTGCCGAAATTTCGAGAATTCTTGTCCTTAGAGGATCTTGGATCTAATTGTGCCATACACTAAAACATCGGCTCACGGTAGCACATCGACACCGGTGTGCAAAGGACGGGAATCACTCG
>JAFAJU010000237.1 GCA_019236035.1 Verrucomicrobiota bacterium
TATATGGCGGAAACCGTACTCTTTTTGCCAAAAGGCATTCGTAACGCCGAAGGACTCGCTTTTGCTCCAGGCACTGACGCGTTGTGGGCCGTAGTCAACGGAACAGACGACATTCGATTTCCATTTCACCGAAGCTGGAAGGGCAGCGGCTCGGATGATTACGGGAAGCGCATTACAAGGTATATCGACGACCATCCTCCGGACACTTTCATCCACGTGAAGTTAGGAGCGGATTACGGGTGGCCATTTGCTGAACCGGATCCGGACAGCCCAAGCGGGTTGGATGACATGCCGCTTGACCCGAGCTATGAGACCAATCGCGATTGGGGTAAATACCCAGAATCAACGTTCACCCGTAGCGATAAAGGTATCCAAGCGCATTCTGCCCCGCTAGGTATGTCCTTTTTGCAGGAAACAAAATTGCCGGATTGGCTTCGCAACTCGGCTGCGGTCGCGTACCACGGTTCGTGGGACCGAAGCCAAAAGACAGGTTACAAAGTAGTGATCTTCCCATGGACGAGTCAGCAACGACCAGGTAGTCAAGTTGATCTGGTTATCGGCTGGCTCGACGACCGATCCCAACGGGTCTGGGGTCGTCCAGTCGACGTGAAGCCAGCGATTGATGGCAGATCACTCTTTATCTCGGATGACTATAGCGGCACAATTTACCAACTGAGCCCCCGCGGAGCGGTAGCGCTGACCACGCCGTAAGCGCGACCAGCACTGCTTACACCTGCAGGGACTCAGCCTTGTAAAGTAAGGATATTTGCGCTGAACGGATAGAGATAACGTTAGCCTTTTCGGTGATGGATTTCGAGGATCCACTTCTCACCAGTCTGGACATCTCGGTAGACTTCCTTGTTGTCTTTCTTCTCGATGAGTTGGTATCGGTCGTTGTCTAATGCTCTAACGACGGTATTCACTGTAGGAGGGGCTGGTACCTCTGTGATGACGGTCGTGCGACCACCTGAAACGGCTACGGTATTGCCCAGGCTTGCTATGGTTGTGATAAAAAGACCGCAAAGGGCAAGCCCAGCCATGGTTATAAGTCGAGTTTTCATAGCGTAGGATATTGACGAGTTAGGTGAGGCGGATATTCGGCGACCCGGGACGATTTCTGACTGCGCTCGACCGATGAACACTTTCCGCCTCATTCGTTGCTCGCTCCCGTCCCGGTCGTCGCGCTATGGTACTTTGCGATCTGATGCTCGTATTTAGCTAATTCGCGCTGATATTCAGCCTGGCCTCTTTTGTAGGCCTCCTCTGAGATCTGATGTTTCTGGTAGAGATTCTCCACGCGCGCCCTCATTTGTTCCGCTTCCTCGCGTCCCTGCTCCGCTTTCTCACGGACGGATTCCGATGGCGACTCGGCTTCGCGTCCAGAATCGTTCTCGACTACGTCCGACACTTCTGGAGCCGGCGTCGTGAGGGGTTTCGGCAATTCGTGTCTCTTGGAAGTCGTTAGCCCGGGAGTCGGGCTCACTGGAACCGGATGTTCTGTTCCGACCATTACGGGCGGCGCTGTTGGGCTCGCTGAGACAATCCCTCGGAGCAGCGCCGCCAGTTCTATTGATCCCACGCTTGTCGAGTGCAGCAACCTGACCACTGAGAATGTAAGTGCCACCGCTACGACGAAAGTGATGAGGACGCTCAATAGCACGACGTTAAGTGATCTTTTCATTTTCTTTCCATCCCTATGAATTTCGCACGAAAGAAGTGCTGCGGATCAGCTCAAAAATCGCGACTAGGCGTCGCTATCGGGGCTGAGCCCTATTGTGGCATCGGGATAAACCTTACTGTCTCATCGGACCAAAGCTATACTCTAGGGAGGTTGTGGATATCATGTCGCGGACAGGCGGCTTGACATTCAGCGTGCCGATAACACCGACGTCGTGACTAAGGAACCCCGCGCTGACTTTTGCGCCAAACTTTGATGCCAGAGCGCTAGCCGCCGCATTTTCGCATGTACGAGTTTACTCCGTTCGGATGATCTGGGTCTTATGTTGTGGATCTTAGGTCTGATCACGCGCGCAGAATCTTGCCCGCGTACCGAAGGCTGCCGGCTCGCGTTCGCCTGCGCGACGGGCTGATCGTTCTTGGGAGTTAGCGTGGGCAGGGAAGCTTGAATCGGTCGCTCGGGGATTTCCATCCAGGCGAAAGGATTTTGCAGCGGAGAAATCACAGCGGAGCCAGGAGCGACGTTAATTGCCCGTCCCAGGCGTATTTCACCAGTAGAGCTCTCTGCGCGCAAAGTCGCGACTTTGGAGTGCACACCGGGATTGGCATTCACTAAGGCGGCATCGCTAGTTTCCTTATCCTCCTTTGCTTGATCGGTTACCTTTGCGTGCCGCTCTTGCACAGCGAACATCAAAGCCGCCGAAATCAGGGAACTCAGAATGCCTGTTGCAAGCCATGCCGAATTGCGATCGAATTTACGGTTATAGGGCTGTCCGCCTTGTGGCGGAGGTGCGTCTAGCGCCTTAAACTCCTCGTTGCCCGTCATCTCCTCTCGAGTTTCGTCATCCAGATTCAGGTCCATATCACGAATTCGCAGGACGCCAATGAAACACGGATCCGGCAGCTTAGATATCGGGCGATTCCCTGAGCCAGCGTGCCGGGTGACGCGGCTGTGGCTGAGCGTGACGGCCTACAACTTGAGCAACCCGTGGCGGCGGCTAGCGCTGCCGCGGAGAATAGAGCCTGCGAGGGATCGGTTGTTCGAATACAAGTTAGACATTTCTGGGTCCGTCAAAAGACCGATGAGTACGATCAATGCGAACTACAGAAGCTCTTGGATCATATGCGACCCAAGAGCGCAGCCCTGGGCGTAGCCTTATGTCGCAGAAACCTCTCAGTAATTTCACAATTGTCGTCGTGGAAGATCAGGACGATATGCGAACGTCACTAGACATGTTCTTGGGTCATCTGGGTGCAAACGTCGTGGTGGCGAACAACGCGTTTGAAGGCGTCGAGGCAGTCAAGACTAGGCACCCGAACTTGGTGTTGGCCGACATTAAAATGCCCGGACGGGACGGCTTCGACATGCTGCGGAAAATTCGAGCCCTCGGACGGGCCGCCGGAGGCAGTGTTCCGGTTATCGCTATGTCCGCTTTAGTCGCGCACGCAAGCGCGCGCATGGTCGAAGCCGGCTTCCAGGCATGCTTGCCGAAACCGTTCACTCCAGACAAGCTAGTGGAGACGATTCTGACTGTGCTCCACGGCTAGCCCGCGAAAATCACACGCTGGGACAATCGATGAGACTTCGACGAGCTCAGTCGAGTCGCTCATCGCGGGCTAGCTAGGTAGGCACCGTTTCAGCCCTCGGCAAGGCATCGATCCAGTCTAGCTTTAGGTTTTCTCTGAGTTTCGATCAGCTTCTCCGCGCTGTTTGTTTAATAAGCTGATCGATTGCGGTCTGAAGTTGCTGAGGCGACACCGGCTTTATGAGATGAACCTGGAACCCGGCGGCACGGCTGCGTTCGATATCTTCCGGCCTTCCATACCCGCTGAGAGCGATGCCTGGCAGGTCGCGCCCCTTTTCCCGCAACTGCCGCATAAGATCCTCTCCGCTGCCGTCCGGCAATCCGATGTCGCTGACCAACAGATCACACTCTTCCTGCGCGGCCGCCTGCAGAGCTGCTCCAACGCTGTCTGCGGTGGTCACGTGATAGCCGCTTGCCTGGAGGAACAATTGCATCGGGCCTACGCTATCGACGTGGTCGTCAACCAGTAGAATTCGCGGACGAGTCGCGACATCTTGTGTCGCATCAATCGTGGATGACTTGGTTTCTGTTTTAGCAGAGGATGAATCGGCAGAACCTGGAACTACGTTCGGGAGCTCGATAACAAACGTTGTGCCACGATTCGGGCCTGCGCTGGACGCGAAGATCCGACCTTCGTGCAGTTCGACGATCGCTTTAGAAATCGTTAACCCCAGCCCCAGGCCGCCGGAGCCGGCGGCGCCACCTTGCTCAAATGCGTCGAAGATTCTCGGAAGAACGCCCGACGCGATTCCAATTCCGCTGTCAATAACCTCCAGCCGGAACCAACTGCGCTGTGGATTGCTCGAATGCAACTGGAGTTGACCACCCGGCGGCGTGAACTTGACGGCATTCTTAATCAGATTCCAGAAGACCTGCTGCAGGCGCGCGGCGTCCGCTCGAACATGGTGTCCGATCGCGTCAAGATTAACCTGGACGCTCAGGTTCTTAGCGGAGATGTCGTTCGAACAGATTCCAAGGACGGAATGCACTAACTCATGAGCGTCGGCAGTTTCGAACGTTAAGCTTAACTTTCCTTGGCTGATTCGGGTAACATCCAGCAAGTCGTCAATCAATCGTGCCTCCAACCCGGCGTTACGCGCAATGACGTTTAGCTTTTCGCGGATGTCATCGGGTACCGTTGGAGCCTGGCCCAACATCGAAGATAAAAAAAGGATCGGCGTCAAAGGCGTACGCAACTCGTGACTGAGCGTCGCAAGAAAGCGATCTTTTGCTTTGTTTGCCGCTTCGGCCTCTGCTCGAGCGGTTTGTTCACGGAGCAACTGTGCCTGTGTTTCGGCCTTTTCCTCGAGTTCAAGATTGGTTTTCTGCAGCTCGAGCTGACGACTTTGTAGTTCGTTGGTCAGCGACTGCGATTGCTTGAGCAGATCTTCGGTCAGTAAGTTCGCCTCGATGGTGTTTAAAACGATGCCGATACTCTCGGTCAGTTGGTCCAAAAAGGTCTGGTGGGTGGAGTTGAAACGTTGAAAACTAGCTAACTCGATTACGGCCTTTACTTGATTTTCAAAGACTACCGGCAGGATAATGATGTTCGCCGCCGGCGCCTCGCCAAGTCCTGAAGAGATGGTGATGTAATTGGCAGGTACGTCGGCCAATAGAATCCGCCGCTTGTCGAGAACTGCTTGTCCAATCAGGTCTTCGCCAGGCCGAAATTCGGCAGACCCATCTGTCCGCCCGCGATGGGCATAGCCGGCGAGCAGTTTTATCTTCACGTCACCCTCGGCGGTCTCGCTGGCTGCGTCACGTCGTACGAGGTAGAACGCCCCTTGTTGAGCCCCGACCACGGAAGCGAGCTCGGAGAGAGTCATCCGACCGACTGCCATGAGGTCGCGCTGGCCCTGAAGCATGCGCGCAAAATTCGCGAGATTCGTCTTGAGCCAGTCTTGTTCACTGTTCTTCAAGGTGGTGTCTCGAAGATTGCGGATCATCTCGTTGATCGTGTCCTTGAGCCGCGCCACTTCGCCTTGGGCCTCGACCGTGATCGAGCGGGTAAGATCTCCTTTGGTCACAGCGGTTGCCACCTCTGAGATCGCTCGCAACTGCGTCGTCAGTGTCGCGGCGAGTCGGTTGACGTTGCTGTTGAGATCTTGCCAAGTGCCGGCGGCTCCTGGCACATGCGACTGGCCACCGAGCTTGCCTTCTGTGCCGACTTCGTGAGCGACGGTCGTGAGCTGCTCGGCGAATGTCGCCAAAGTGTCGATCATGTTGTTGATCGTATCGGCGAGTTGCGCTATTTCGCCTTTGGCCTCAACGAAAAGCTTGCGTTTGAGATCACCCTGGGCCACGGCCGTAACCACCTTAGCGATGCCACGAACCTGATTTGTCAAGTTGCTCGCCATTAGATTGACGCTGTCAGTCAAATCCTTCCACGTCCCGGAAACACCGCGCACATTCGCCTGGCCGGCGAGGCGCCCTTCGCTGCCGACCTCGCGGGCGACTCTGGTGACCTCCGAAGCGAAAGAGCCGAGTTGATCCACCATCGTGTTGATGGTGTTCTTGAGCTCGAGGATTTCTCCGCGGACGTCGACGGTAATCTTGTGTGCGAGATCGCCCTTGGCCACCGCCGTGGTGACCTCGGCAATATTGCGCACCTGAGCCGTCAAGTTGCTGGCCATAAAATTCACGTTATCCGTCAAGTCTTTCCATGTACCAGCGACGCCCCGTACTTGGGCCTGGCCGCCAAGCTTTCCCTCCGTACCCACCTCACGCGCCACGCGTGTCACCTCCGAAGCAAAAGAGCTCAGCTGATCCACCATGGTATTGACGGTATTCTTCAGCTCAAGAATCTCGCCCTTTACATCGACGGCGATCTTCTTCGAGAGATCTCCCTTAGCCACCGCTGTGGTCACTTCGGCAATGTTACGGACTTGGGCCGTCAAATTCCCGGCCATCGAGTTGACGCTGTCTGTCAGATCTTTCCAAGTGCCGGCGACACCGCGAACGTCTGCCTGGCCGCCTAATTTGCCTTCGGTGCCCACTTCGCGCGCGACCCGGGTAACTTCAGAAGCAAAAGAGCTAAGCTGGTCGACCATCGTGTTAATGGTTTCCTTCAACTCCAGAATTTCCCCGCGTACGTCGACGGCGATTTTTTTGGAGAGATCGCCCTTTGCTACCGCCGTTGTCACCGCTGCGATATTGCGCACCTGAGCGGTCAGATTGCCGGCCATCAAATTCACGTTGTCGGTGAGATCTTTCCAAGTGCCGGAAACACCTTTAACTTGGGCTTGGCCGCCTAGTTTACCTTCCGTACCGACTTCCCGAGCCACTCGTGTGACTTCTGACGCGAACGAGCTAAGCTGGTCGACCATCGTGTTGATGGTGTCTTTCAGTTCCAAAATTTCACCGCGCACATTAACCGTGATCTTTTTCGCCAAGTCTCCGCTGGCAACCGCAGTCGTGACTTCAGCGATGTTGCGCACCTGGGCGGTAAGATTTCCGGCCATGAAATTGACACTATCAGTCAGATCCTTCCAAGTGCCCGCGACTCCTTGCACATTTGCTTGACCGCCAAGCTTCCCTTCCGTGCCGACCTCGCGCGCAACCCGCGTCACCTCCGAGGCAAATGAATTGAGCTGATCGACCATCGTGTTAATGGTGTCTTTGAGCTCCAGGATTTCGCCGCGCACATCAACGGTGATCTTTTTGGAGAGATCTCCATTGGCCACCGCCGTCGTGACGGCAGCAATATTGCGCACCTGGCTAGTGAGATTGCTAGCCATCGAGTTAACGCCGTCGGTGAGGTCCTTCCAGGTCCCGGACACGCCCTCGACTCTGGCTTGACCACCGAGCATTCCTTCTGTGCCCACCTCTCTCGCGACCCGGGTTACCTCCGAAGCAAATGAACGCAATTGATCGACCATCGTGTTGATGGTGTCTTTGAGTTCGAGAAATTCACCTTTGACGTCGACGGTAATTTTCTTCGCCAAATCGCCCTTGGCCACGGCGCTAGTGACGCTAGCAATGTTACGAACCTGACTGGTCAGGTTGCTGGCCATCAGGTTTACGTTGTCGGTCAGATCCTTCCACGTACCCGCCACGCCACGTACGTCGGCCTGACCGCCCAGCTCGCCCTCGGTGCCCACCTGCCGGGCGACACGGGTAACTTCAGAAGCAAATGAACCTAACTGATTCACCATTGTGTTCACTGTGCAGGCAGCACTCAGGAACTCGCCCTTGAGAGGACGACCTTCAATCTCAATGGCCATCGTTCGCGAAAGATCTCCTTGGGCGACAGCGCCGATCACTCTGGCCATTTCGCTCGTTGGCCGGACCAGATCAGCGATCAGCTCATTGATTAATGCGACCGATTCCGCCCACGCTCCCTCGACCTCGCCGAGCGAAACACGTTGATTGATCCGGCCCTCACGGCCAACTGATTCACGAAGCCGACCCAACTCCCTTGACATCCGCTGGTTCAGGGCGACCACGTCATTAAAAGTGTCGGCCACCTTACCGTCGATACCTACCCAATCCAATGGCAGCCGGACCGAGAAATCGCCGGACTTCAACGTGGTAAGCGCATTTAAGAGGGCTCTGGTGGTGTGAGCGGCAGGGTCACGCCGGACTTTGCGCCTCGGCTTAACCGTTGCCGAAGCCTGCTGGGGCGCGAGTGGAACCGAGCTATCTTGAGCTTTCATGGCATGCAAGAAAATCGACCAAACACTTCAACAATGAATGCGACGGTGTCCACTTTATCTTCGTCGCAGCGGAAATCTAGCGTCGCATGAGTAGAGCCAGGAAGTCGCCGGGAGCTATGAATTGGATTGAATTGCTAAAATCGCTTCAGCAGTCCACGTCCTATCACTGCAATTCAAAGGTCCGGTCTCAAAGAGACAAGCAGAAAGTGGTTGCTCGTTGCAGGGCTGATTTGTTAGAAGGATCCGAAGTTCTTTCAACTCGATATCTACCCTAGGTCCAAGAACTTCCATCGCTTTAAAGGAGCCCCCTGTTATGCCTACTTCATGGAAAATTGCCGGATCCTACTTTGAGGCCTGTAACTGCGAGGTAGCGTGTCCGTGCGTCTTTACAAGCCCGCCCACAAGCGGAGAATGCACTGTTTTGCTTGCCTGGCACATCGACCACGGTAGCTTCGGAGAGATTGATCTGGAAGGACTTAATGCCGTGTTTGCGGCTCATTCTCCCGGCCACATGCTGGAGGTTAAATGGAAAGTCGCTCTTTACGTGGATGAACGGGCAAACCAAAATCAACAGGATGCTTTGACCCAAATCTTCTCAGGCCAAGCGGGCGGGCATTTGGCGAATCTTGTGCCGTTAATCGGTGAAGTCCTCGGGGTTAAGGCGGCACCGATCGAATATCATTCAGAAGGAAAACGACGCAGCTTGCGTCTGGGCAACGTTGCTGATGTAGAGATTGAGGGGTTGGCCGGACAAGGTGGTAGTGATGTGACTATCGGTAACCATCCCTTCACGGCTGTTCCGGGCTTTCCCGCCGTGGTGGCAAAATCTAAACAAATGAGGTTTAGCGATTACGGCCTAAAGTGGGAGGTGTCGAATAAGAACGGATTCTTTTCGCCGTTCGCTTACCAGTCCGCCTGAACCGGCAGAGCAGTTGAGCGCGATCCTGGCAGCAGTGCTCAAGCGGAACCGCGTGATAGTCGCGTTTGGTTTGGCGGGAGTTACGGCTCTGTCGTGGGCGTACCTGATCTACATGGATTGGGGCATGCGGCATATGGATATTGGAATGGGCATGGTTATCATGCCGGCCATGCAGCATTGGACCGCTTGGGATCTCCTTCTCGTGTTTCTGATGTGGGCAATCATGATGGTGGCGATGATGATCCCCACTGCCAGTCCGGTGATTCTGCTTTTTGCTGAGATCAATCGGCGTCGCAACGAGCAGCAAGGCACGTTCGTGGCCACAGGACAGTTCCTGCTGGGTTATCTGACGGCGTGGACCGGTTTCAGCGTGCTTGCCACGCTGGCGCAGTGGGGCCTGCTCACAGCGGCTCTGGTTTCACCGATGATGGTGAGCACGAGCAAAGCATTGGGCGCCGGATTGCTCTTCATCGCAGGTCTCTTTCAGTTCAGCCGTCTGAAATATGCCTGCCTGGCTCATTGCCGGTCTCCCATGGGATTTCTGGCTACGGAATGGCGACGCGGCCCACTTGCGGCTTTTAGGATGGGATTAAAGCACGGCGGCTACTGTCTTGGCTGCTGTTGGGCATTGATGGGTCTCCTTTTTGCCTTTGGCGTGATGAACCTGTTATGGGTTGCT
>JAFAJU010000532.1 GCA_019236035.1 Verrucomicrobiota bacterium
AAAATGGACCGCTTTGACGTGTGCCGAAATCTTTGGGCTGACCTGGATTACGTGCGCTTCAATAGTCGCATCATCAGTAGTCTCATACCCGGCGCTGTAGATAAACCAGCAGGCACCGCCGGCGAGAACGAGTGCGCCTATGATGAAAAGAGTGAGGAGACGGCGAACTCGCCGCTTCGGACTCGGATTAATCGCGCTCGAACCGCTGACCTGGTCAGCCGTGATGGGCCGATCCTGGTTAGCGGCTTTCAGGTTGGCGGGTGTGGGCGTAGCGGATAAAGCACTCATGGCCTTAGTAGGTTGGATGGGCGGGTTCGACTAGGAGCGGCGTGCCTGCCGCGTCAATTCTGCAATCGCTGCCAGCGAGAACCGGGTAATGTGGTCGGCTATCTCGGTGATGTCGGATTTATCGATTTTAAAGTCAGGGACTAACCGCTCGATGATCGGTCGCGACTGGAGGAAATAGAGACACTGGCCCATGATGCTTGAGCCGATGTAGCCCAGTTGCCGTCGGCTGAAGCAGCCGCCGGTGAGTTGACGGAGGGTCGGTATCAGAAATTCATCTCGGAACGGCTGGATGTTATTTTTGACCAGTTCGTCCAGCGCGGTCGTCGGGTTAGCCATCTCCCGAGCCATCAACCGTCGTTTCCAACCTGGCCGGTTCGGATCGAGCAAGTATTCGAGAAAACGGTGGATCAGGCTGCGGAGCCGTTCTTCCGGTGAATCGGTTCCCTCCGCGATCGCTTCACGAAAAGCCGCTCGGACGGAACAGGCGTCCACCACCACGCGCGTGTAGAGTTCTGCCTTATCCCGAAAATGATAGTTCACCGCGGCCACGTTGACCCCGGCCCGTTCAGTGATTGCGCGCACGGTCGCGCCCTCAAAACCTTGCTCAGCGAAGACTTCTCCAGCCGCATTCAAAATTTTAGCGCGCGTATTTTCCTCTGCGATTTCAGGGGCCGCGGCTTTGTTTTCTCGTATGACCACGCGCTCACTTTCAAACAAACGTTTTAAACTGTCAAGTAAAACATCTGTTTCATATGGGCGTTTGAGCTCTTCGCCGCGAAGCGGTTTACAGATTTTAGCCTAGGCCTCGCAAGCTCAGCCTAGGCTAAAATCTGTAAACCGCTTCGCGGCGAAATCCGACAGACACGGTGTGCAGAAAACCTCTATCAAGAGGGCCTTAGCTTTATCTGAAAGCTGGGTGTAAACTTGCCCGGAGGTGTTCAATGAACGCCGCACTCCTCGAAAAGCTCCTATACCCGCCAGCGCTTTGCAGCGCGTTGGTTTTGATGGCCGTTTCCGAGTGTCTCCCCATCGGCACCGAGGGGCGCCCAGAGCAGATTACCAGAAAAGTAATCGTGTTCAGAGTAACTCAAAAAATCAAGGACGGGCCGGTCATGGCCGAGTATCAAATGGCCATCACAAAAGGTGAGATGGCCCTGAGCACTATGATAGTTGACGCTGCCGCCTGCGCCCAGTGCCAGGACCGGGAGGACGACTACCTCAATATCTATTGGAAAGATGGTCAGGCCTTTGAATGGAAGCCGGGGGCAACCGATGGCATCAGCTACCCGTGCGACGAAGCCCAAATGGCTAAATACCTTGTTTTTTGGATCAATCGGGGCGGGCTGTACAATTACCCGCTCAAGTATTTTGCCGGAGGCCAACCTGACGGTACCTACAATCTCGACCTACCAGATAGTGATCCTCTCAAAGAGGATTTTCCGAATGTCAAGGTCACCGTGGCCGCGGGCAAAATCTGGGTCAGCGAAGCCACGATTAAAAGCAAAAAACTGCCAAATCAACCCATTGTTATTACCAGAGCGCTGCCGAAAATGATCGATGATTTTCAGATTCCAACCCCGCCCAACTCGATCCGTTTCCACCCGGCGGAAAATCCCCTGCCGCATCGGATTCGATAGGTAGGTTGAGACGCGCTCCCGCGCGGTAGGACGAGGCTCCGTCCGAGCCGCGGCGCGTGAGGACCCGAAGGCCAGGCGCGGCGTGTCCCTCCCACGGCTCGGGCGGAGCCTCGCCCTACCACCGGAGCGTGACCCTACCGATCAGCTCCCGAAAGCTCACCTAGCCGCTGCGCCAGATTTACTAGTTCGTCGTGATTTTCGAGACCGTTGACGAAACGCTCCGGAATACCAGACAGACCGACTTGGGCGCCGACTAGTGCCCCGGTTAAGCAGGCACGTGACATGTTTTGCCCACCGCCGTTGAGTGCATGAAGAACGGCGGACTCGAAATCATCGGGGAATCTTGCGGCCAGATAGTACGCCGCCGGGAGTTGGTGGTAAATGGCGCATGGCATTCCATAGACCAATGATACCTTCCAGGCCGGTTCGATGCGGATCCCAGGATCAATGGCTGCCTCCGCCATGTACGACGCGGTGAGCAATGCATCCGGCGAGGAAAATTTGCCCGCTCGCGGTGGATCGGGATCACCGGGTCGCGGGATCGTCAGGTTCTCACCGGTGACCGCGTGAAACGGCAAATGGCCTTTCTTTACCTGATCCATCAGCCGGTCCGACAAATTGGTGTCAAGCTTCTCGCCGGCAACCAAGAGGGCCACGACGCAATTGAAGGCTGTGGTCATAGCAACGATTGCCTCATCGGACTGGGTCAGCAGGCAGTTGGCCGAGACCGTCTCGGCAACTCTAGCCGGGTTCATCGCGTAGCGGGCGGCCAGCACGACAGCTCTTTCTGCAGCTTCTGTCGTATCGGCGTGGCCCCCCGTCCGGTCCCAGCCAAGCTTTTGCTCTACTCGGCGCCGGAACGCTTCTCGAATGGATTGGCTGGTATATCCCCCGGGGCCTTGCATTGGTGTTCCATCCAGATACGGCAGAAGTTCGCGGTCCAACCGTCGAGTAAAGTCTTCTTCCTGGTAATCCCCGCGCTCGACCACCGAGCGCAGCAACATCACAAGGATGAGACCGGTTTGCGATAACTGCCCCGGCTTCATGCCTCCGTGATAGCGGCCCGGTTTGGGTGCGGTATACCCGCTGATCCAGTCGCCATAGTCTTTGTGCAATTCGGCGAGGTCGTAGTACCAGTGCGGCCCCAGTCCGAGACCAACCCCAACCAGAGCGCCGATT
>JAFAJU010000400.1 GCA_019236035.1 Verrucomicrobiota bacterium
AAAGTGCTTGATCCTGACCGCCAGGCGAACAAGCCCGGATTTGACAACAATTTTGAATACCGTCTACAAGGATACTTTTCCGGTCAGACTGTCTACGAGCCAGCTTCAAACAGCTTTTATCCAGAGTTTGTCCTCACAGGATACAAACTAATCTCGGATCATCCGCCGCAAATTTTCCGGGATCCGAAGGCATTGGACCCAGATCGACTTTCTATCGACAAACCTCTGTAAAATGGGCAATTTTGACGTTGGCCTGCGTCGCCCAAAAATGCCTCGAGAACTGTGAGTGACGCAGGATGCGGGCTACCGAGGGGGTAAAGTCTTATGGGCGACACAGATAAATTCGAACACTTCGTTATCACGCGGCGCCCTGACGGTTCGCTCTGGGAGCTCGGCCGGGGCGCGATGGGGGTCACGTATAAAGCGTTCGACACGAATCTCCGTGCGGACGTCGCGCTCAAGGTCATCAATTCGCACTACTTGAACAGCGAAACCGCGCGTCAGCGCTTTCTCCGGGAAGCGAGGGCGGCTGCAAGTTTGCGGCATCCGAATGTCGCCACTGTCTTCCATCTCGGTAACGCCGAAGGCGAGTTCTATTACGCCATGGAGTATGTCGAGGGCGAGACCGTCGAGCGAAGGGTTCAGAGAGAAGGCCCGCTGCCATCGGAACTAGCCCTCAGGATTGCGCGACAGGTATCCCGTGCCTTGATTGCTGCTGACCGTCAAAAATTGATCCATCGGGATATCAAACCGTCCAATATCATGTTGGTCGTCGACGAGGACGAGGATCATCTGCTGGTAAAGGTGATCGATTTCGGTTTAGCGAAGTCGCTCGTCGCCGCGGTCGACCAGTCAGTGACCATGTCGATGGGTGGGTTTGTCGGTACGCCACATTTTGCTAGTCCTGAACAACTAGAGGAAAAGGAGATCGATATCCGCTCTGATATCTATTCCCTCGGCGCGACCCTCTGGTTCATGCTTGCTGGACGACCCCCGTTCCTGGGCTCGATGGCTAGCGTCATCAATCAGCATTTGAGCCAACAGCCGCCGTCCGACGTCCTCGTCAAGCTTCACCCAAGGATTGCGGCCCTGCTGGAGAAAATGCTGGCGAAGCGGCCAGAGGATCGATTTCAGTCTCCGGCCGATCTGAAACGGGAACTAGACGAGATTTTGAGTGACTTGAAGGGCCAGTCTCCAACCCTTGCACCAATCAGAACGTCCGCTGCGGGGGCCAATCAACCGTCCGGAGCAGCGACAGTTGGAGGAACAAGCACGTCCGGGTTTGCCACTGGCCAACTCATTCGCAGCCGGTACCAAATCCTCGGGCAATCTCCCTTCGACAAGAACCTGTTCAAGGCGAAAGATCTGCATTCGAATGGGGTCGTCGCGCTCCGGCCTCTCCCGCTGGCCATCAGATACGAAACGGCGCGGCTCGATTTTCTAAGGCAGGAGGTTGAGCGGCTGCGGACTATTCATCACCCTAACCTGTTGGAAGTACTGGGGCTCGAGGCCTACGACCGCGGCTTATTCATAGTCAGCGAATGGATCAAAGGCTTTTCGCTGCAGGAACTTCTGCGTGTCCGGCGCGAGCTTGCATGGGAAGAAACGCTTCGCATCACCAAGCCGCTTGCTAAGGTTCTGGATTTTGCGGCGGATCGCAAGTTGCTGGCCGGCAGGGTGTCGCTGCAAAAGATTTTTGTCGAAATTCCGAACCTTTCTGAGGAAGCCGCTGAGTTCCAGAGAACGCCCGTATCCAACTGGCCGCCGTTCATTGTCAAAGTGGATGCGTTGAGCCTCGGTCAGACATTACCGGAGTTTCTAGCGGAACCAACGCAGACGATTGTCGACACGAGCGGGTTCAACTTTCCGGCAAACCACGTCCAACAGCTTGGCTTGGTCATTTATGAACTTCTGGGTGGCGTAAAACCGGCATCCTCGACCGGCTCGGCTGCGCCCCGATTGAACCCGGTGTCGAATCTTTCCGAGCCCGGTAACGCGATTTTGCGCCTCGGAACGACCGAGCCGACGCGCTTTGCGACAGCCGGCGATTTCCTCGCTGGGTTGGAAGCCGCCGAGGTGCACAACCAGGCTCCATTGACGCCCCCGATGGCGATCCCGCAGCCTACTGGTGGAGATCAGGCTTCCTTCCCCCGTTCGATTCCTGCGGCGCAACCCGGTGGTGAGCCAATTGAGGATAGCCAGCCGAAAACGTCTCCCGTGCTTCTTCGGATGCTCCTGACCGGCGTGGGGCTGTTTCTGGTCTGCGCGATCGGGGCCGTTATCGGAGCGAATTTTTTTATCCACAAACCTGAATCGGCTCCGGTCGTTCCTCAAACGGGTAGCGTCACCGTGACCAGCAAGCCGGAGGGGGCGACGGTTAAGTGGAATGGACAGGCAATCGGTAAGACTCCAATCGCCCCCTATCCCTTGCCGAAGGGCAAATATATTCTGGAACTAAGTCTTGCCGGATATCAGACCCGACCGATTGAGGTGGAA